>CADBOL010000106.1 GCA_902796295.1 Oscillospiraceae bacterium | reverse complement strand
GAGTGTAAGCACGTTTCCGTCGGAAAGTGTGATAACGAGATTTCCGTCATTATTGATATAACCTGAGCTTACGCTTGTGCCGTTTGCGCCGTCTTTACCGTTTTTGACAAAGAAATCTGATTCGGTGCCGTCGGAGAGAGTGATAATATATCTGTCTGTAAGCCCGTCAGTTGACACATAACTTGTATCCTTAACTATGGTTTCAATGCTTACAGCGTTGCTTACCCAGCCGAGCACCGCCTCATTGGAAGGAGTACTGAGTGCTTCTGTGCCTTGGGTTATGGCTTTTACGGTAAAGTGATGCTTACTGCCGTATTCAACACTGCCTATTGTATAAGTGACGGTGTCGGAGTTTCCGGGCAGGACAATCTGACCGTTGACCTTTTCTCCGTCATCGTAAACATTGTAGCCTTTGACTCCGGGACCGTAAGGAATCGGGTCGGGCTTTTTCCATGTCAGAGTGATGGAGGAATTAGCTGCATTCTGTTCATTGTAATTATAAACCGCTTCAAGATCTTTGGGAGGACCTGACGGTGATATAACATTACTCAGCGCATATCCGACTACGGGAGTAATATCATCGGTGCCTTGTACAAGCTTTGAAGTCCACTGAGCCAGGCGCCACTGGAAAGCATATTTTTGCAATTCATTATAGGAAACCTGTTCATTGGCTTTGGGATCGACAACTTCTCCGGTGCATCCCTCAGAGTTGCTGATTGATACACTGTTTCCCTTTGACTCCGAATAGTCGAGGTTTACATATCCGCCGCCCCAAAGTCCTACATCATTGGCCACCTCTCCGCCAAACATAATGGTGAAGCTGAAATTGAATCCGTGAGCCATTTCTGTGCTGTGTGTGTTTCCTGTTGAATAAGTATAACTGGCAGATATACTGGCTCCGGCGTAGCCCATATTAATGGGGTCGCTGAGCAAATCCATCTTATTTGAATTCTCTGTTGTCCACTTCGCATAAACATAAGGATTGCCCTCGGCATTTGCGGGAAGCTGAACGCTGTCACTGATTAAGGTACCGTATTGTATCTGTTTGAGTTTGTTTGCTTTTTGAGCTCCGGGAGCATTTGAGCTGTCAATATAAGCGTTATACTCTGCCACTGCGGCGTTATACTCAGCGATGGTCATAACCTGATAAACCGGGCTGGACGGAGTCCTGACCGTGTATCCGTCTGAAATATATCTTCCGGTCTGCGGATTATATACGTCATATGAATATATATCGACCGGGACTATGGTTACAAGCACTGAATCCTCATTCACCGTAAATTCTTTTTCGTATTCTTTTTGAACCGATTTTTCAAATGTTTCATTCCAGTCGAGAGAATAACCGATCTCAGCGCTCATCTTGACGTGCTTCAATTCTATTTCTCCGGTGACTCCGACTCCGAAAGAAACGCTGTTGCCTTTTGAAGTGGTCTTTTCAAAGCTGTATCCGATTTTATATGTTGTGCCGGCTTCGCTCTGTTCAGTGCCGTAAACGCCGGCCTTCATAAGAGAATCAAAATAAGGGGAAACCTGAAGAACCGCAACAGGCGTGGGGTCGGAAGTAATGTATCCGTGCTTACTGAATTTGCCGATAAGGCCGTCGCTGTCCCAGTCCACAGCGCAGATTACGCCGTTAAGACATTTGCCGCTGTCATCAGTCCAGTGGTCACCGTTGTTATACATAATCTGGGATGCGTTCGCTTTATCTGTGTTATGAACTTTATTTCCGCTGGCGCTGCCGTCGCCCTTATCTCTTATGTCGGAATTGCCGTAATTGACAAGCTGACCGTAGTCAACAACCTTACCGTTCTGAATATCATCGTCAAATTCACAGCCTCCGACATAGCCCAGATACATCGCATAGTCTCTAGCATTATTTTCTTTAAACGCAATTGTATAGGCAAACTGTTCGCGCCCTGCATTATTATTGTCAAAATTGCCCGCAGCCACCTGAGCGGTGAAACTCATATCTGCGTTTGTACCGCCGTCCATCAGTGTAGTGAATGTCTGGGTGAAAATCTGCGGTTTATACTGGGTTATCAATTCTCCGCTTTTCCCGTTGAAGATTTCTCCGTTTATAAATATTTCGGCAGGATTTGAATGCCCGTTTGTGTAGGCGGCCGCTATCTGAATCTGAGGCCACATAGAGTTGGAATCGTCTTTGAAATTATGTGCTTCAAAATTATTCATTTTGATTTTGCCGAGCGCGGTTCTCTGATACACCTTATTAGCCGAATCATAGGAGATAACGGAATAAGCATATTGTGTCTTGTCTATGTCTCCGAGATCATAAACATCTGTTCTTGGTGAATTATTCCATTCCTTCACTCTGCAGTGATCATTGTCATCAGAATATGATGTGAATCCGACGGCTATAATATCATCATAACCGTTGTTGTTTATATCACCTGCAGTGATGGCGCCCATATGCATTACATCATAACGATATGTTTTAGAATCATTATCGCTTCTGATAAGCGCCCCTCTGTTATACATATAATCCTGACTTGCTATACTCCAGGTACTTGTGTTCTTATCATAATTCATTATACTGACATTCGTGACAAACTTTTTGACGCTTGTGTTGTCTTTTGAGAGTCCGTCTGTTGAACTGTCATTATCATATGATGCGGGGTTTCCGAAACCGGTGGAAATGGCAAGATTGTCAATTCCGTCAGCGTCAAAGTCTCCGACAGCAAAGCTGACTGTCGGCTTGAATTCCCAGTTTGATTCGCGGCCGGTAAGCAGATCGGCTGTGTCTGACCTCAAATCTTCAATTTTTTTCAGCGTACTGCAGGTAAACGCTGAGCCGTTGAAATTGATTTCGGATACTTTGACACTGTTGGTATCCGAGGGGCAGTAGGCAACCAATGTGTCTTTTCCGTCAGCGTCAAAGTCTCCGGCAGCAATGGCAAAATATGCCGAGCCCAGATAATAGGGAAGGTCACGGTTACGTGCCCATGAGGATCTGTCAAGCTCGTATGCATACATCCGGCGATTGCCGTCTGAGCCACTCGAGTTAGCTCTGAGATCCTGAACCACAATATAGGTATAATAAAGCCAGCTGTTTCCGGACTTGTAATTGGAGTAACCTATAAAAGCAATATGGTCTTTCCTTCCGTTTCCGAGAGGATCGAATCCAACAGCCTGAACATAGCTGAGCCTGTATTTTGAGAGATAATTGTCACCGGAAGACGGGGCGGCATCAAAGCCGTTTGAATTATGCATATTGATATGTTTCATCCAGTAATAATCGCCCGACTTGGTGGCGCTTGTTGACATCTCATCAAACAAGCGGGAATAATACTTACTGTCGTATGAAGCATAATAGTACAGCTCGTTCATGGTTGAGAGAGAAAAATTCTGCCCTCTGGGCTGGCTGTACGGGTTGCTTGTCTGATCATTGAGATTTGCGGTACCCGGATGAGAAAGAAGGAAGTTATTACCCGTGCTGCCGTCTGCCGATGCGGTTAAGCCCATAATGCCGATCGTCAGCGCAGAAACCGTAAGCAACAGCGCCATTGTAATACTGATGATTCTTTTCATTTCGGTTTTACCTCCTGAAAATAATATTCGCATTTTACTTCTTTATTATATATCTGAAACTCCGCGGAATAAACGCTGCTTTTCTAACATTTTTGTTAGAATACGCATCCGCGGCTTATTTATTCTGAAACTTTAATCAAACATCTTCAAATATTTTTTGAAATAATCCTCTATCTTATTTTAAACAATTATGAAAAAAAATCAATATAATTCATAAAATTAATTAAAAACAAATCCCGGTCACGGTGTTGATAAAGCGTTTACAAACTGGTATAATGATAACACATCCGCATTAACCGGAGGAAAACAAAAATGATAAACAGGATTATCGGTTTTTTGCTTGCCGTTATTTCGCTTTTCGGGGCAGCATTCAATTTTTACCGTCCCGAAAATCCGGCACACTTCGTGACTGATTATGAAACCGGGGAAAGAAACATGGAAAAATACAGGGGTATCTATTCGTGCGCTGCGGATTGCGGTGGGGTGCCGTCTCTTTTTATAAACGGAGAACCTTTTCCGGCGGCGGCTTATATGACATATCTTGAGGAATACAATGATTACACACTGTTTGCCGGCGCGGGGTATGATCTGTTTTCCGTACCCGTGCTTTTTGCCGGCAGGTGGATCAACTCAAACGATTACTGTAAACCGTTTCACGGCGGGATATTCGATAAAAAAGGAGAACCCGATTATTCCTCTCTTGACTCCTCAATAAAAAGAATTATCGACGCCTGCCCGCAAGCTTACATTTTCCCGAGAATCAATATGTCGATGCCTTTGTGGTGGACGGAAGAAAACAAAGAATGCCTTGACGGAACCGGCAAGCGTGAATCTCTATTTTCGGATAAATACCGTGAGACCGCCTCGGATATGCTGCGCAGTGTGATTGAGCACATAAATGAGAGCAGCTACGCCTCACACATCGCCGGCTATCAGCTCGCGGGCGGAAACACCGAGGAATGGTTTCATTTTGATATGAATGCCGGTTACTGCAAAAACGCAGAAAAAGCTTTTAACGATTATCTTGATAAATATTACCCCGGCTGCGGTTTCAGAGGCCTTCCCGATCTCTCACTGCTTAACGGCAAGGGCCCTTATCACAAAAGCGAACACCTTGCAAAATATCTTGAATTCGCCTCAAACGCCGTCGCAGATGACATCTGCTGTTTCAGCTCAGTTGCAAAAGAGGCAACGGGCAGGAATCTCGTTATCGGCACATTTTACGGATATTCTCTTGAGGTTACCTCTCCCCTACACGGCACTCACGCGCTCAGAACAATACTTGAGTGCGAAAATATAGATTTTATCTGCTCGCCGAATTCATATATCGGCACAAGAGATATGAATACTGACTGGACAGAGATGTATCCCGCCGACTCCGTAAAACTTCACGGCAAAATCTGCATGCAGGAATGCGATATCCGCACGCATCTGACAAAGCTCCTTTCCGAAGCTGCGCCGGAATATGACAGAGACAATAAATACTCCTCGCAGATATGGCTGGGACCCGGCAGCAAAGAGCAGTCAATCAGCATGATACGCAAATCATTCAGCCGTCAGCTGATAAAAGGCAACGGCTTCTGGTGGTTTGATATGTGGGGCGGCTGGTACAATGACCCCGACATTATCTCGGAAATGAAGAATATGAGAGAAATATACGCCGGCTCGCTCAAGAAAGACGTTAGAAAGAGCAAAGCCGAAATCGCCGTTTTTTCAGATGAGAGCTCATACAGATACATGACCGACTGCGCTCTGAGAAACGCCTCTTTCAATATGAGAAAACCTTTGGGATATCTTGGCGCGTCTTACGACTCCTATGATATCGGCGATTTTGAGGCGGTCTGTAAAAACTACAAGGCAATAATCTTCACATCATGTGTCAGAACCGCCGGAATGGAAAACGCGCTCAATTACTGCAAAAAGAACAATATCAGATACCTGGCGCCATCCGAAATAAAGAAAGATTTCACAGCCCGGGAGCTGCGCGCCTTCTGCGAATCTCAGGGAGCGCATATATACTGCGATTCGGATGACATAGTTTATACCGGCACGGATTATATTGCCATTCACTCGGTAACACCGGGAGAAAAGAAGATTAAGCTCGGCGCGGTTTATTCCTGCCGCGAACTGCTGACGGATAACGGAATAATAACCGAAACCGATACCCTAATCATACCGATGAAGGAAAATGAAACAAAGCTGTTTGAAATAACAAAGCAATAGACTCCACGATACGTGGGTGGTGTTTTTTATCCGCCTGTGCTAAACTCCGGATGTAAGGAGGAAAAACTATGGATAAATATGTAACCGGAGCAGTCATAAAACGGCTGCGCGAAAGCAAAAAAATGACTCAGGAAGAGCTGGCAGGCAAAATCTATGTCAGCGCGAAAGCGGTCAGCAAATGGGAAACGGGGCAGGGATTCCCCGATATCAGCCTCATCGAGCCGCTTGCCGGAGCACTCGGAATTTCGGTTATTGAATTGCTCTCGGGCGAGGATATACGCAATCTGAACCGCTCCTCAAATATTGCAAAAAGCAGATTTTATGTATGCCCGGTCTGCTCGAATGTAATACACGCTACAGGTGAAGCGGTGATAAGCTGCTGCGGAATAACACTGCCGCCCCTCGAGGCCGAAGACGCGGATGAAGAGCACTCAGTTTCCGTGCAGACTGTTGAAGATGAATACTATGTCACGGTCAGCCATCCGATGGAAAAAGAGCATTATATCTCCTTCCTGGCGGCGGTATCGGATGACAGAATACAGTTTGTCAAGCTTTATCCCCAGAGCGGCGCAGAGGCGAGATTCAAAATTAACCGTATTAAATACATTTACGCTTACTGCAACCGCCACGGGCTTTTTTATATAAAGCCGTAAAGCGATAAAACGGGTCTGCCCGAATCAGGGCAGACCCGTTATTCTTAAAAGATAATCATTTCAAAAATCCGAAAACGGAATTAAACAAGCGCTTTATGAACTCAATTATTCTCCCGAAGAAGCTCAAAGGAGCCGTCTCCTCCGGAGAATCCGGCCCGGCAGGCAGGAAAGCATCTCTGTCCGGGAGGCCCGAATCAACGGCAAATTTTTCGAGAAGCGGATAGAGTACGCGCTCGGCGACTGCATATGACTCTTCCTTACCGAAACTGACGGCGCTGAAGAGCGGGCTGAGCTCATCTGTATCTACCTGAGTTCCGATTACGCTCAGAAGCGTATTCAGACCGCTGCGGCCTGTTTTTGTGAGAATATACTGAAGACCGGTATTGAGACCTTTCACTAAAATCTCGCACTCCGGTGTTTCTCCGGGCACAAGGTTTTCATCGCCGTGATAATGCATGGCAACCATCGCCGCGGCAAGCTCAATCAGAGAGCCGTAACCGGACTCCGGAATTGTCACGCCTTTTGAAGCGGCAAGTTTTTCAACACTCACGTCTCCGCCGTCATCCTCATAGAGGGGCATCGTCAGGGCCTCGCCGACCGCATTGAAAAGATTGTCAACGGTATCCGCGAGCGGCCCGTCGTTAACCTTGAGCTTTCCCTTTATGAAATCGGGCTTGACATATTTCAGAATTTTCTTCTCAATCGCAAACTTGAAAAGACCGTATGCATACCCCTGATAATCGGATGAAAGCATCGCCTTCTGCTCATCGGTATAGCCGTCAATGAGGCTTTCGAGATCGCAGTTATCGATTCTTCTCATCTTTATGTCTGCGCCTTTATCCGACATCGTGACAAATCTGTATTCAAGCGGATAGGAAGAGAGCGATGTGGTAAGGACATCATAAACAACAGCTCCGTTTTTTCCCGTAAATGATGAAATATCATTGCCGTGCTCATGGCCGCTGAAAACATAGCGGATTCCCCATCCGGTGAATTTTTCGGCAAGCTCTTCGCTGTTTCTCACTATAAAATCCTTCATGAGAGTTTTGCCTAGATACAGATGCTCAAGCAAAGAATGATGCATCATATATATAATTTCTTTGCCATCCTTATGAGCCTGAGATGTCTGCTCCTCAATCCAGGCAAGCAGGCTGTCTGTAATACCGTCTCCGTCTTCACCCGGGTCATTTGAATCAACCGCGATAAGGCGGTATTTGCCGCAGAGATCCGCTGTATATGAGGCGGTCGCCTCATCGGCGGCAAGAGCCGTGTTATAACCGAAATCGGCATAATACTCTCTGAAGGCTGCGGGAGTGGTGGATGAATCATAATAGTCATGGTTACCGGGGATGGTATAGACCTGCACTCCGGTTTCCTTCTCAAATTCCGCAAAAACCGAGGCGACACACCTGTGCTGTACCTCTTTGCCGCCCCTTGTCAGATCACCGGGAACAAGGATAAACTCCGCGCCCTCGGCAGCGCTGTTATAAAGGAAATCCTTTGTCAGCGCGGCTGCCTGGTCATATAGATTGCCCGTTCCGGATGCCTGAAAGTAAAGCTCGTTTTCGGGGTAATTAACATCAATCTCTGTTTTGTCGTTTTCAACATGTATATCCGTTCCCACGGCAAATTTTACCGTTTCATCATCCGCAAAAGCGGTGAGAGAAACAGCTGCCGCGCCTGCAGCCATAATAATCGCGAGTATGACGGATATTGCTTTTTTGGCCATTTTCATTTTCTTCCCTCTGTTTCTTTATTCTGTCCCGCCGGATTCAAGGCTGTCATCAGCAGAAGACGTCACATAAAGGCTGTCAAGCTCACCGAATCTTGAGTAATTCTCGGCCTGTGTGATGAATTTCTCCGCTTCTTTCACAACCTTTGTGCTCTCGATATAATGCTGATATTCCTCGTGCATTTCCTTGATTTGCTTTGAGAGAGTCTTCATTTGAGCGGAAACATCTGCAATCTCTTTTTTATCCGCCTTGGCTTTCAGCAGCTCGGTCTTTTTCCCGGCAAGCGCCTTTTCTTCCTCATAAAGAGAGTTAAGCGCGGCTTCATCAAAGACAGCTATACCCTGCGGGTAGTATTTGCGCGCCGCGTTTCTTGAGCGGATACCGAGTTTTGCGTCCGCGACCGCCTGCTTACGTACAGCGCGCTCCTCTTTTGTTTCCGAAGGCAGAGTTTTCGCTTTGGCGAGAGAACTGTCATCAATTGCGAGTATTCCTGCAATACCTTTGTCTCTGATTTCCTCAGCCCATTTCAGTCTCTCGACGGATTCCGGCTGAAGGAATCTTTCGAGCTCCTCCATAACGGAAACGGAAATCTCATATTCTTCATTTACAGCCGCGGCGCTCTTGATTTCGGAGCGCGGCGCCTTTTCTTTTTTCAGCTTCTCCGTATCAACTCTGCCGCCTGCGATTTTTTCTTTGGCGTCGCTTATCATATCCATAGTGCTGCGCATATCTTCATCCGTCAGCACTCCGTTGCCGTAATCCTCAAACATTGCGCGGATTTTAAGGATCCTGATTATTGCCTTTTGTTTGGTTTCGGTCAGGTCATAAAAGAAATAAGGGATAACATTCAGCGCAGCTCCTACAGCCGAGAGTATTACCAGCACGCCCACAAGCCTGTAAAGCACGTTTGTATCATAGAGAACGTCATACATATTCTCATATCCGTTGCCGGAGAAGATGCCGTATTTTTCATAGACGGCGGGCAAGACGGAGCTTGTCGCCATAGTGACAAACGATCCTATCATGGCAACCGCGCCGAACATTCCGTCTATTCTCTCGCCGCTCTTATAATGCTGATAATCGCGGATATCCGCCTGGATTGCGGGGTTGAGAACAAGTATGAAGGAATCTGCAACCGAATTCATATACATACACAACAGGACGGTCCATATAGACCCCATGAGAGGATAAACGAGAGCGAGAAAGCCAATATTAAAGAGATTGGTCACTATGAGCACTTTTTTCTTGCCCCATCTTTTTATTGCGAACGGGGCTAAAATCATTCCCCAGCTGTAAGCGGTTCCGCGGATGAGAGTGATAAATGAATACTGCTCCGCAGTGCAGAGATGGGCATAGTTATAAAGCCACTGGAGGATTACATAAGTGCAGGTTTCGAGAAAGCCGAGCCAACCCGCGAGAGAAATAATCCAGAAATATTTATTCTTCGCAACCTCGCGAAGGGCATCCATGAATTTTATCTTCATCGGGTGCGTCTTGGCGATAACGATTTTTTCCTCTGTCCTCGCATAGACGAGAATAATAAGAGCAACACCGGTCACGGCAATGAAGGGATAGAGCCACTGATAAACTCTCAAATCATACATATTGCCGTTTGCGACCTTGTTTGCTATGAGTGGGGTAACGAAATTTGTTATGGTGGGCGAAAGAGAGTAAATCATGCTCTTGATAGCCGTGGCGTTTGTACGCTCCTGGGAATTCGGCGAGAGCACGTGAATCAGATTTTCATAAGCGTCATAGAAAAAATTATAGAAAAACTGCAGGCCGAAATTATAAATGAATATAAGAATACAGCGGATAAGATAGCTGACCTTTGAATACGGGGTAAACACAAAGAGCATGGAAATTGCGACTGTCGGAATGCCCATCCTCAGCAGATACGGACGGTATTTGCCCTCTTTGTATTTCACGTTATCAACCATATTGGCCCTGACCATAGTCAGAGGGATATTCGTGATGACCGAAATGAGATACATCACATACATATGCATCGGCTGAATTCCTATCGTATTGCCGATTATAACATTCGTCGTTGAGAGCAGAAGCGCCTGAGCCATAGTGAAAATCGAGTAAGCGCCCACACCGCCCACAGAGTAAGCGAAAATCTCCCTGAAGGTCATATACTTCCCTTCGGGCGGCTTTTTCCAGTAAGTTTTTACATCCTTGAGCATTCCTATGCCTTTATTAAGTAATTCCATCTGATTTACCTCTCTGCAGCGATTAATTCTCAATAAAAACCGATACACTGTGAGCGCCGGCTCCGCAGGAAACGCCTATGAGCCGCGCACCGTTCGGATATTCCTCGATAATCCTCATCGCGCCGTCACACTCAACCTTTGCCGGCGCATGGATATAGATTTCACTCTCACCCTGAGAGACGGATTCGTAATCGAGATAATATGTTTTTCTGTCTTCGCTCCTGCCGTATCTCTTTATCCTGCCCGCAACTGCCACGGGGCAGGTGCGGCTGAGCATCTGCATCAGCGGAGCATCCATATCATCGCCGTGATAATCCCAGTAAAGCTGACCCCAATGATTGCCGTCAAAATAATCGAGCAGCTCATTCGCGTGACCGAACCAGGAAGTATCTTTGTTGTCGCTGCATCCGCCCCATTCGCCGACAACTGCGGGCATATTGAGACGAAGCTGCGATTTGCGCATCTCTCCGAAAAACGCCTTCACGCGGTTTGCGTTGGCATATTTATAGAGCGGAGTATCGACCGTCATATCGTAAGCGTGAGGCCCGAAACACTGAAGCGGCTCACGCTCCCCGTTGACGGTTATGGGCGGAACGGAAAGCTTCACGCCTCCGTTACAGAGAAAAGGCTGCTCAATCATAAGTATACCGTTTGGTGTAACGCTCCGGATTGCCGCCGCCATTTTATTGAGAAACGGAGAATAATACTTGTAATCAAAAGCTTCTTCATAGGGATCGATTTTTTCCATTATATCCCTGATAACCGTACCGGGTATGCTGTCGAGAAGCTTTTTCGGGTCTTTTTTAATGAGCGATCCGATTATATCAAGGCGCTTGATTTTTTTGCTCAGCAAAACCCGGCGCGTTCCGCTTGCAGCAAGCCGGGCAATCATCTTTTTTGCTCCCGAGCCCGGAGCGGGTTCATTCAGCAGATCATAGCCGAAAAGAGCCGGGCTGTCACCGTATCTCTCTGCCATCATCTGCCATAAATCGGCATAGCGGTCCTGCAGCCCCCTGCCCTGAACTTCATCGTTATTCCAGAAGTGGTCAAAACAGTTATGCACCCACTTGCCGAAAACATAAAGCTCCGCCCATACAAATTTATACGGTTTCGGCTCAACACCGTCCGTAAGACAGGCCCAGGCGGGTGCGCCGTCTCCTCCGCCGACACCTCCGAAACCGGAATATAAATCCTGATGCATATCGAGCAGGATATAAACTCCGTATTTCTCCGCAATGCGGAAAATATTATCTATAGAAGCAAGATAGCTCACGCTGTATTTCCCGGGCTCCGGCTCAATATTCGCCCACTGCACTGCGAGACGTATCAGATTGAAACCGTTTGCCCTGTATTTTGAAAAAAACTCCTCATCAAGATTATAACGGAATTTATCGCCGATCATCTTATCGTCAATATTCATCCCGTTGAAAATGCGGATACGCCCCGCCTCATCGGTGAAGTATAAACCGCAGGTGCTTATTCTGTCCACTGAACCACCCCATTCAATCCGTATTAAACACATCAGGCCGCAATATGTATTGAAATCATTATAATATAGCAATGCGCTGTTTTCAATGTCTAAATGCGTTACCGCCGAATATATGAGAATTATGCACAAAACCGGGGCGGCGTTTTTGTGACAGGAATTCAAAAAAGCCGCGAACGGAGTAAATCCGTTCGCAGCGCATATTTAAATATTTGCATTATGCCTCGGAAGGAGTTGCAGATGCGGGGATTGCCGGAGAGTGCACCGCTTTCTTTTCCTGTCTTTCTATGTTTATCTTTTTGAGGCCTTCTTTTGCCATCTGAATCTGAACCACAAACGGGAAGCAGAATACGAAGAAACCTTTGCCGGTGACCTTCTTCCAGACTGAGGTCGCAAAGTTGGTGCAGTTGTGAGTGAGGTATTCATACCAGTGCCATCTTGAGTGTGTGATTTCTTCCTCTGCCGACTTGAGATCTCTGCGTGTGAGCTTGCACTCGGTAGCGTTTACGGTCTCGCCGCTGTAATCATACATTTCGTCATCATAGTGAAGGCCGTCAAAGTGATGAAGGCCGAAGCTTGCCATTGCGCCGGGGGCGATTTC
>CADBOL010000105.1 GCA_902796295.1 Oscillospiraceae bacterium | reverse complement strand
TAAATCACTGAGCAAGAAAAAATACAGCTATGACACTGTCGATACAGGCCTTCGCCTGAGTGAATTCAACGGAACCGACAAAGACAATATACTCACCATTGATTATTTAATCAATGAAGATTCAGGCAAAGATACCGGTAAACCGGTTACGGCGGTGCGCAGCTATGCGCTGACATGCAATGAAACAGTTGACTTTATATTTATAGGTAAAGATGTTAAAAATCTGGAGGATAACTGCTTTTATTACTGCAGCAACCTCAAGGCGGTTTTTGTTGACGGGGAAAACTCCGCATACACAGCTGTTGACGGTGTTCTTTATAACAAGGATATGACGGAGATTATTCTCTGCCCGATAAAGAACAGCGAATACCGCACCGCGCTTGCCATGGGGATTGACGCCCCTTCGGACGAGGCCTCCTGTGCCGGTTTTCTCAAATCAACCGAAGGGCTTTTCCCGGCTCTGGAAGAGGATATGACCGAATCGGTCAGGAATACCCTGGAAAAAAGCGGAGCAATATATAAAATCCCCGAAACCGTAACGGATATAGGCCCATACTGCTTCAGCTACTGCGACAGGCTTAAAGAAATTGATATCCCCGGCGGTGTCAAAACAATCGGCCAGATGTCTTTTTTCAAATGCAAGGCACTTGAGAGCATATATCTCCCCGACGGTCTCGAGAGTATCGGCTCGGACGGTCTCTCCTACTGTGAAGCTCTTGACTATATCTATGTTCCGGCATCTGTCAAAACAATAGGCCATCACGCATTTTTCGGATGTCTGGGTGTTGACGCGATTTATCTCGGAGCGCCCGATAAGGATTCGGTCAGAACCGGCGAGGGCTGGCTGCCCAAGCAGAGCACAAAATCGCTCAAAACAGTGGATGTAATATACGGAGCAGAAAGGAAGGCCGGCTGATATGTCTAAAGTTAAAAGCTTTTTTGCCGATGTCAGAGAACACTGGTCTGTTCCGGATTCTTCCAAGGGAAGATTTGTTCCGTATAAGGAATATCTGACGATATTCGGCGGCGTCGGAATGAATTACGGCGTGCAGTCTCCGCTTAAATATCTTTCTTTTGCGGCGTCATGCTACCTGATAATGTATCATTTCAGGCTGCCCTATGTCGCGTTCTCAATTATCAACCTTATCGGTATGCCTCTCACTTATATCTGGAATATTCTCGGCTGGGTTGTAAAGGATAATCTCGGTATTCTTGAAAAAAAGACCGAGAGAAAGTATATGATTACCTACGGCTCCATTGCCGTATTCGGTTTGCTGTTCCTTATATTTGATGTTTCGGCCGTAATGCCTGCGGGGCTTACAGCCAGAATTGACGGCTTATCCGGAATAAACGCCATGAGCTTTTTCAAGATCTTAGGCGTAATGCTGTTTATCGGCGGTTACGGCGGTCTGAGAGATATCCTCTGGAGAAAAAAGCTTGTTCCCAAATACGGCAGATATAAATACTCACTGTTTGCCAATTATTTCCAGAAGTGTATTGTTATAATTCTTCTCGGCTGGCTGCCGATCAATGAAAAGCAGATGCCCGATGTCAATCAGAGACTCTGGATAGCTTACCTTCTTTTCCAGCTGTTTTCAATGTTTGATTTCGGCAATGTTATCGAAAACTGTACGCAGACAATCAGCCCGAACCCGCAGGAAAGGCTCTGGGTCAGGACCTGGCCTGTCAAGCTTTCTCATTTGCTCGAAAATATTTTCACGCTGATTATTCCTCTTATAGGAATAGCTTTTGATGATATCCGCCTTTACAAATATGTATTGCCCTCTGTGTTTATTGTGCTCGGCGCTCTTACGCTTGTCGCCACAAGAGGTATCAAGGAAAGAATACCTCAGCCTCCGCTTGATAAAAAGCAGAAGATATCCTTCTGGTACGGCGTTTCACAGGTTATGCACAACAAGTACCGCTGGCTCAATATGTTCTCATCGCTGATTGACTCACTCGGCGACGGCGCCCTCACCATTTTTAATATTGTATTCTTTTTCTCAATGCGTATGTATACGCAGGGAATCCTTTACGGTGTAATGAAGCTGCTTAACAACTTCAGATCCACTCCCCTTAGCTTCGCCGCCCCGTATTTTATAAGAAAGTTTTCGTACAGAACGCTGAAGATTTTCAAACAGATATGCAATGTGATGAGATGCCTCATGATTGTCGGCGCGGTTTATTTCCTGAGAGACAGGCAGGAGCTTTGCGGAATAGCCATTTTTGCCATAGAATTCATCGTTTACGCCATATGCACCGTCTGCGATGTGGCTGAAAGCGATATGAATATAAGACTCAACGACTATCAGATGTACCTTTCGGGCGAGCGTCTGGAATCCTCTTCAGAGGTTTTCAGCTGGTTTATCAAACCCGCCAAGACGGTTGTCGGTCTCGTCATACCTTTGATTGTTCTTAAATACGGATTCAATTCTCAGTGGGATGTGCTGTTCATCGATCAGGTACGTTTCGGTATTATCGCCGTTCCCATTGCATTTGACCTGATAGGCCACGCTCTTATGATTTTCCCGTATCTTTTCTGGGATTACAACAATGAGAAGCATAATTATGTTATCGAAGTCCTCAAGCAGAGAGAAGCGCTTGCAAACGAGGGATACTTCCCTGCTGAATACGAAGGCGGTCTCAGCTTTATGGAAGCGCAGGATATCAAAAATTCCATTCCAGGCAATTTCGGGGAAATGCTTGAAGCTAAGGAGAATTCAAAACAGGCCGCCGCAGATCTTGCCGCGGAGTAAACAAATTATACGGTTTTGAGAAAACGAGGATATTATGAATCCTTTGAGTTTTTATGTAATCACCGATCTTCATTATTTTAAAAACTCTCTCGGCGCATACGGTGAGGAATACGAGAGAAAGATGGATTTTGAGCAGAAATGTTTTGCCGAAACTCAGGCGATAAACGAGGCCGTCTTTGATTGGCTTGCACAAGCCGGAGATGCAGATATTGTTCTGATTGCGGGCGACCTCACATACTGGGGCGAGAAGGAATGCAACACAGCGGTTTCGGAGCTTCTGCATGATTTCAAGGAAAAAAGCGGCAAACGGGTCTGTCTTGTCACGGCCGGTCATGATTTTGACCGTGACGCTCATTCTTATGACAATGACGGCAGGCACGATATAGAAGGCACAAAATTCAGCGAGCTTTATGACCTGTATAAAGATTTCGGATATTCAGAAGCGATTGTATTTAATGAGAAGCATCTCTCTTATGTGGCTCAGCTGAATGAAAATGTCCGTCTGCTTGTAATCTGCAATGACATTGACGGTAAAAGAAACGCTCCGTATGACGATGAGTTTTTTTCCTGGATTGAGGCGCAGGCAAAGCAGGCGCAGGAAGACGGTCAGATGATGATTGCAATGGAGCATTATCCCGTGCTGCCGGGCCAGCCTGTATTTGCGCTGATAGATGACGCACGCGAGTCTCAGGCGCAGAGGCTGACCGAAATTCTCGCGGATAACGGAGTCCACCTGATTTTTACGGGCCATATGCATAATCAAAGCATAAATGTTACCCGGACAGCTGAAGGCAATCTGTTTTACGATGTGTGCACAGGGTCAGTTGCGGCAACTCCCGCTTTTATCCGCCGTGTGACGATTGAAGATAAAGACACGGTAAAAACAGAGAGTATCCCCATCCCTGAATTCGACTGGGATAAATCCGGGCTTTCGGGTAAAGAATACCTCCGGAATCAATTTGACAGGATGCTCAGATCATATGCCGCCGCAATGGCGGATAATCCCGTGCGGTTTATGGGCAAGCTCGGTATTAAACCGACACCCGCGCTTGAAAAAATCATACCGTTTCTCGGCAAGCGCTTAAACAGAATAACCACAGGCACTCTTGCCCGTCTGCTCTTTACTCACGCGGATGCAGAGCTGAAGGATAAACTGTTTGTCGATTTTGCCGTGGAAATGGTGCGTTCGGTATTTGAGGGCAATCAGCCGTATAAGGAAGGAACACCCGGCGGCGACACACTGCTGCGCATTTTCAGGCGCCTGAGTCCCTTTGTGAAAAACTTAAAGGGGGCGCAGGGTGAAACGCTTGATTTTTATGAAACGATGAAACATACCGTAGGCAATTACGGCATTGACGATTACGATGCGGTTCTGAAACTTTCCGGAAATTGAAGGACTGCACCTTTAAAGAAGAAACTATGCGTATTGAAGAATTTGACGATAATTTTATTGTAAAAGCTCCGGATGAAACCGGAACGGCTTTTTTTGATGTATCACAGCC
>CADBOL010000104.1 GCA_902796295.1 Oscillospiraceae bacterium | reverse complement strand
TGGCTGCCGCTTCCGTCAGCCACTGCGGGTTTTATTGTCATTCCGAGGAACGAAGTGACGAAGAATCTCAATAACATATTATTGATTTATGAGATTTATTAATATATGAGATCCTTCGCTTCGCTCAGGATGACAGTTTAAAAGGCCAAAGCACAACCGCGGCTTAATTCATCACCCAAATATATAATTCGG
The DNA here is from genome assembly GCA_902796295.1 of Oscillospiraceae bacterium. GTDB lineage: Bacteria > Bacillota > Clostridia > Oscillospirales > Acutalibacteraceae > CAG-177. The sequence goes on along the minus strand of CADBOL010000104.1, from coordinate 2,677 downwards.
AGCGTGCTTTGCACGCGACCACTGCTAACTGCTAACTGAAAAAGCTCGCCGAAAGGCGAGCTTTTATTATCTCTGTTTGTTTTTCGCTTAAATTCCAAGCCGGAGTGCGGCAGCGCGACCGTCAATTCCGAATTCCTCTTTCCGAATTCCGAATTGAAAAAGTCTGTTTGTTTTTCGCTTAAATGCCAAGCCGGGGCGACGGCAGTTAAGATGAAAACGGCTTATTTTCGAGCGAAGGCAGTACACAAGTACGGCGAGCGAGAAAAGAAGACGAAAACAGACAATACAATCAAAAAACCTTGTACGGCACTTTCAAACTCATAAAAGATAAAGGTTCGCAGGATGTTTAACCTACCCGCGAGCCTTTCAAATAATTTGTCTGTTTGTTTTTCGCTTAAATGCCAAGCCCGGGCGACGGCAGTTAAGATGAAAACGGCTTATTTTCGAGCGAAGACAGTACGCCGGTACGGCGAGCGAGAAAAGAAGCCGAAAACAGACAATAAAATCAATAACCTTATCTTACACTTTCAAATACATAAAAGAAAACGGCTTGCAGGAATCAAATGAAACCCGCAAGCCATAATGTTTAAACTCGTCTGTTTGTTTTTCGCTTAAATGCCCAGCCCGTCATACATCAGCTGAATGATTTTGTCTTATTATATGCCGCCTCTACGGCATAGATGAGAGATGAACGCACAGCGCCTTTTTCGATAGCCTTGACTCCCTCTATCGTTGTGCCGCCGGGGCTGCATACCGCATCCTTGAGCACCGCGGGGACCGCGCCGTCCTGCAGGAGCAGCTCCGCCGTACCTGCGAGAGTCTGGGCGGCGTAGAGATAGGCCCTGTCTCTGGGCACGCCTATCGCGACCTGTCCGTCGGCGAGAGCTTCGGCTATCTGGCAAATCCATGCCGGGCCGCAGCCGGTGACGATTGAATAAGCGTCTATGTTTTTCTCTTCAACGATGTCGATTCTGCCCGATTTTTCCATCGCTTTCACAAAATAATCAAGCTCTTCGGCCTTGACATATTCATTCGCGCAGCAGAGAGTCATGGCTTTGCCGACTGTCGCGGCGATATTGGGCATGATTCTGATTACGGGAAAGCTGAAGCCGAGATACTCCGTGATTTTATCAATAACAGTCCCTGCCAGCATGCTGACAAGAACGGCGCTGTCTTTACGGTCTTTGAGTGCGGGTCCGATTACCGCGAGGAGCTCTTTCGCATTTTGCGGCTTGACTCCAAGCACAATATATTCGCTGTTTTTTACAACCGTTTCGATATCTCCGGAGAATTCACAGCCGAGCTCCGCCGTGATTTTGCGGCAGTGCTCCGTGTTTTTGTCATAAACGATGACGCTTCCGGCGCCGACCGCTTCAGATATTACTTTAAGTATGGCTCCGCCCATTTTGCCGGCGCCCAAGAATCCGAATTTATACATTATCTCACCTGTCCGTTTCCCCTGACCACATAGTGGTAGGTCATCAGTTCCTCAAGACCCATCGGGCCTCTCGCGTGCATCTTCTGAGTAGAAATTCCCATCTCGCAGCCGAGACCGAATTCGCCGCCGTCGGTAAATCTTGTGGAGGCGTTTACATAAATCGCCGCGCTGTCGGTGTTATTGAGAAAATACTCCGCCGCTTCGGGGTTATTTGTCACAATCGCCTCGCTGTGATTTGTGGAGTGCGCGAGGATGTGGGAGACCGCTTCCTTGTAATCCCCGACAATTTTTACGGCCAGTTTGTAATCAAGAAACTCCGTGTCAAAGCTGTCTTCGCCTGCCGCCTCACCCGGTATAATACGGGCCGCTTTTTCGTCGAGCACGAATTTTACGGGATGTTCTCTGCCGGCTGTCAGCCGCTCATAGAGCTTCGGCAGGAATTCCTCCGCCTTCGCTTCGTCAACTACGCACACCTCGCAGGCGTTGCAGACCGACGGCCTTGATGTCTTTGCGTTATCGACTATATTCAGAGCCATACCGGTGTCCGCCGTTTTTTCAATATAAACGTGGCAGATGCCGGTGCCCGTCTCAATGCAGGGAACTTTTGCGTTTTCGGTTATCGCGCGGATAAGCCCCTTGCCGCCGCGCGGGATGAGCAGGTCTATATATCCTCTCGCGGTCATCATCTCGTTTGCGCTCTGTCTTGACGTGTCGTCAATGAGCTGAATCGAGTCGGGATTAATCCCGCATTTTTCAAGCCCCGCGCGAAGTGAATTCACAATAGCCTTTGAGGTCCTGTATGCCTCTTTTCCGCCGCGGAGCACACAGACATTTGAACTCCTGAAGCAGAGCACAGCCGCGTCGCTCGTGACATTGGGGCGGCTCTCATAGATTATGCCGATTACTCCCATCGGAACGGCGACCTTGCTGATTTTAAGGCCGTTGGGTCTCTCGTGGGTTTTTATCACCCTGCCGTTGGGGTCGGGCAGCGCCGCGACCTCGAGCATACCCTTTGCCATCGCCTCAATCCTTGATCTGTCAAGGGTAAGGCGGTCAATCATAACATCCGACATTTTGCCCGTTGAGGCGAGAACATCTTCTGCGTTTTCCTTGAGAATTTCGTCTGTATTTTCAATAAGCGACTGCGCCATTACGGAAATGGCGTTTATCTTTTCCTCATTTCCGAGGTTTTTTATATCGGGTTTTGCCTTTACGGCTCTCTCTAATATTTCAGCGGTT
>CADBOL010000103.1 GCA_902796295.1 Oscillospiraceae bacterium | reverse complement strand
TTTATCTTTTTGCAGATATGCATATCAAGGCTGTTTTCATAGCCGAATTTTCTGAGCGCGTATGCAAGCGTCTCGGTGGCGGGCTGAGAAGTGCCTCCCGAAAAGCTTGAAATGGCGGTGTCAATGACATCGGCTCCCGCCTCCACGCATTTGAACAGCGTCATATAACCGAGACCTGTGGTAGCGTGAGTATGCACCACTACAGGCACGCTGACATTTTCCTTGAGCGCCTTAACGAGATCATAGCCCTCTTTAGGCCCCATTATTCCGGCCATATCCTTGACGCAGATTGACTGAACGCCCAGCGCCTCAATCTCTTTTGCAAGGCTGACATACATTTCAAGATTATGAATCGGGCTGAGCGTATAGCAGATGGTTCCCGAAGCGTGAGCCCCGCATTTAAGGGTTTCATCCACCGCCGTTCTGATATTTCTTATATCGTTGAGCGCGTCAAAAATCCTGATGATATCAATACCGTTTTCGACGCTCTTGCGCACAAACATTCTCACGACATCATCGGGGTAGTGATGATATCCGAGCAGATTCTGCCCCCTGAGGAGCATCTGGAGTTTGCTGTTCGGGCACGCTTTTCTGATTTTGCGAAGCCGCTCCCAGGGATCCTCATCCAGATAGCGCAGGCAGGCGTCAAAGGTGGCGCCGCCCCAGCACTCAAGCGAGTAATATCCCGCTTTATCAAGCTCCGGAAGCATCGGCTCCATAACCGAAAACGGCATTCTCGTGGCTATCAGAGATTGATTCGCATCACGAAGAACGGTCTCTGTAAACTGAATCATAGTTTTATCCTTCTTTAATCAGAAGCTGATTTTATCGCTGAAGTATTCCTCAAGCTTATCGATTGAGATTCTTTCCTGCTCCATAGTGTCTCTGTCTCTGACGGTAACGCATTTATCCTCAAGAGAATCAAAGTCAAAAGTCACGCACCAGGGAGTGCCTATCTCGTCTTCGCGGCGGTATCTCTTGCCTATGGAGCCGGTCTCGTCAAAATCGGTCATAAACTTTTTGCTGAGAATATCATAAACCGCGAGAGCGTCGCCGCTGAGCTTCTTTGAAAGAGGAAGCACCGCGACTTTATAGGGAGCTACTGCGGGATTGAGATGGAGAACAACTCTTGTGTCATTCTTTTCCGCATCAACAACTTCCTCGTCATAAGCTTCGCAGAGAAGAGCAAGCACGGTCCTGTCAAGGCCGTAGGTGGATTCAATGATATAGGGAATGAATTTTTCATTGGTCTCGGGATCGAGATACTCAAGATTCTTTCCGCTGTATTCCTGATGTCTGGTAAGATCAAAATCGGTCCTGTTATGTGTGCCGTTGATTTCACCCCAGCCGAACGGGAAGAGGAACTCTATATCACAGGCCGCTTTCGCATAGTGCGCGAGCTTCTCGTGATCGTGAAATCTCAGATGCTCTGCGGGGATGCCGAGATCCTCGAAATACTTTTTGCCGTAATTCTTGAAATAATCATACAGCTCGTTGTCGGTGCCTTCTTTGCAGAAGGTCTGGAACTCCATCTGCTCAAACTCGATGGTCCTGAATGTGAAGTTTCCCGGGGTGATTTCGTTTCTGAAAGCCTTGCCTATCTGACCGATGCTGAAGGGGAGCTTCGCTCTCATCGTGCGCTGAACGTTGAGGAAGTTAACATACTCGCCCTGAGCGTTTTCGGGGCGCAGATAAATGACGTTTTTGCTGTCATTGGTTACTCCCCTGAAGGTCTGGAACATAAGGTTGAATTCCCTTATATCGGTGAAGTTGTGCTTGCCGCAGTTCGGGCAGGGAATCGAATGAGCCTTGATATAGTCAAACATTTCCTCTTTGGCCATACCGTCTGCGTGCGCGTTTTCATCAAAGTCATCGATAAGATTATCCGCCCTGAAACGCATTTTGCACTCTTTGCAGTCAAGCAGAGGATCGCTGAAGCTGGCAACGTGGCCGCTTGCCTCCCATACTCTGGGATGCATGAGTATATCAGCGTCAACCTCATAGCTGTTTTTCCTCTCCTGGATAAATCTCTTGCGCCAGGTATCCTTGACGTTGTTTTTCATCCTTGAGCCGAGAGGGCCGTAATCCCAGGTGTTTGCAAGGCCGCCGTAAATATCGCTGCCCGCAAAGATAAATCCCCTGTTCTTACAGAGATTGACGATTGTTTCCATTGATTTTTCTTCGTTTTTTAACATAAGCCATACTCCCGCATTATAAAATTTTATTAAAGAAATGATACACTCTTTTTATAAATGTGTCAATGAGAATACTATATAATAATAACTGACGAAATCAGTCTGCGCTTTGACATAATGACCATCGATAACAGACAGGGCTGCCGCATCAGCAACAGCCCTGTCACAAATTAATGATTTTTATTGAATTTCGTTTTTGGCCCTTTTGCGCCCGTTGATAATCACAATGGCTATCGCGATTATTATCGCGGCGGAAGCCGCGAGCATTATAATGCCCGGCTTTTCCCTGCCGTTTGTTTCGCCGCCCTGCTCTGTCATGGACTCTTCCGGCTTGACGGACTGAGAAACGGATGTGTCATCTTCACCTGCCGGAGAAGTGCTGCCGTCTTCAGAAACTTGAGTTGCGGTATCTTCCGGCTTTGCAATATCAATGTAATCACGAAGATCCCACGGGCCGGAGACAAGATAGTCCGCGTCTTTTTCAATCCATCCGAATTCATCGCCGTACCTGACAAATATATATCCGCCTGTTTCTTCGGAAAAATCATCGGGAATCATAAAATCAACAAAGCCGGCTCCTGCGGGTATTTTGCCGGTAACCTTTCCGCTCTCAACATCGGATATAAAATCAATATCCGAAAACGCGTTGAGATTTCTGCTGCCGCTGCCCGCTGTTTTTCTGCTGTCTGTCCATCCGTATTGCCCTTTATACTCCGCATAAACGGTATTTAATCCGGTGTCATTATTATAGCAATAAAAATATATGGTCAAAGGCGCATACGCGGGAACGGAAAACAGCTTGTCTCCCTTCAGATCTTTATTGCCGTAAGCATCAATCTTGCTTTCGGTTACAGCATAACCCGGCGTGCCGTCTCCGGTAATGCTCTGTGTGCGGAATCCCGTGCCGCTGTCGGTTGCCGTAACCCATCCGGTAACATCCCCGATTTTTACTCTGCAGGTAAAAATCGTGTCTGTATATTTGTCGGATTCAAAAATGTCGTAATCCCCGTATTCGGTTAAAACTTCACCCGTCTTTTTATCAACGGTTTTCTCGGAAAATGAACTGTATGCGGTAACCGTATCTTCGGGTATTGAGACCTCAAGCTTTTCGCCGGTTCCGAACGGCCCGGAATAAAGAGCTCTGTCTTCATCCGAAGCAATCATAACATATCCGGATCTGTCAATGGTGGTATTGCAGACAGTCGGATAATCCATAACAGAGCGCAGTCCTTCAACCCAGCCCTTCACGCCGTTATACTCGGTATAATAAGATGTGACACCGCCCTCCCAGTAATGGTCGGTATAATAATCATACTCGAGCACGGTGCCGGAAGGAATAACCTTGGAAACAGCTTTGCCGTCTTCATAAAGCTTCACTCCGTCGGCAACCATTGTGATTTTGCCGGTCGAATTCCCGCCGCGGACCATGACCAGGTCTTCGTCATAAACCCAGCCGGACACGCCGTCGAAATCAACAGATACCCATACAGAGAATTCATCATAAGCATAATAGAGAACCTCAAACTCCATTCCGAACGGCAGTTTTGCAATCTTTGAGCTCTTTTCCCGCGGCTCTCTTCTGACTACTGCGCCGTTTTCATCCCAGACACGGTATTTCTGAGGAGCCGGATATTTATCTCCGTAAAAGTCATCGTATTCTTCGTCAAGCTCATCTCCGTCAAGGATAATCTTTTTGCCGTCATAAAGCGCTTTCATCTCTTTGGTTTCATAGTCGTAATCATAGACAAGCACCGTGTCTCCCTCGGGTATGACTCCGGTTTTGCCGCTCTCATCCCTGTATTCCGCGCCGTCGCGCTCATAGATCTCGACCACACCCGAGCAGAATCCCGTTACCGGAATGAAGCAGATAAGAGCGAGAGCAATGATTAACGCCGCTGATTTTTTTAATAAAAAGCCCGACATATTGAATCCTCCGTTTCGGTTTGTTACAGACCTTTGAAGTTCCTTACATCGCTATTGTATTTTAAACAGGAGTAAAAGTCAACAATTTGTACTAAACAGGCGCCTCAAAACCCGTGAATTTCTCACATCGGCATAAGCAATATTGACTGTTTTTCACTTGACTATTCGGTTATTTTGCATTAATATATATGTGTTGCGGCGCGGCGTGGCCTGCGCCCGTTAAATGTGAAACAGTTTTAAAAGGAGATATATTTATGGCAAACATCGATTTAACCAAATACGGCATCACCGATGTCAAAGAGATCGTACACAATCCGTCCTTTGAGTTCCTTTTTGAAGAGGAAACCAAGCCCGGTCTCACCGGCTTTGAGGTTGGTCAGGTCAGCGAGCTTGACGCCGTAAACGTTATGACTGGCGTTTACACAGGCCGCTCACCCAAGGATAAGTACATCGTAATGGATGAAAACTCAAAAGACACCGTATGGTGGACAACCGATGAGTATAAAAACGACAATCATCCCATGAGCGAAGAGACTTATGATTATGTCAAGTCACTCGCCAAAAAGCAGCTTTCCGGCAAGCGTCTTTTCGTCATGGATGCTTTCTGCGGCGCAAACAAAGACACCCGCATGGCAGTTC
>CADBOL010000102.1 GCA_902796295.1 Oscillospiraceae bacterium | reverse complement strand
ATTGCTTATTTCGATGCTTTTTTGTTTTACCGGCTGCAAAAGCATTGATTACAAAAAAGCCGTCAAGCTAAAGGACCAGGGCGACACTGAAAACGCCGTAACACTTTTTGAGAGCGTCGGAGATTATAAAGATTCCAGAGAGCAGATTAAAGAATGCAATTATCTGACGGCAGTTGCAGCTTACAAGAGTAAAAATTATGAAAAGGCGGAATCGATTTTTTCCGAAATGGGGAAGTATAAAAAGAGTCGGGATTACCTGATTTTTATGAAGCGTATTGAATTACATAAATGGCTTGCCGATAACGGAGGCTATACCTATAAAGACGGCGATGATACATACGAAATAAAAACCGACAATGATATGATTTATGTCTATAATTACGATGAAAACTGGGCAGGATATGATTCATTGAGGTTTAATATGTACAATGAGAAAAAGGAAATATACATTTATAAAAAGATTTCATTTTCGCCTAAATATGCGTTAGGCGGCAGCTATTATGATGTGAATTTCAACGGGCAATACAAATGGGATGTAACGAATTATACTCCCGGCGGAAATCAGGATATTGAGATAATATCGGAAACCAATTCAGGAAAATCCGATTTGACCGGTAATTCAACTCCAAGCGGAGCACGGTTTGCCGAAGCACTCAAAGCCATGCTGGGCGAAGTGGACATCGGCATTACGATGGCTGATATCGGATTCATGTCTTATGATTCAAAATAAATAAAAAATAATAACACAAAAGAGCAGAAAAACAGGAGGAATAACCATGAAAATCAAGTCACTGATTAAAGGCGCGGCTTTTGCCGTATCGGGTCTGCTATCAACCGTTCTCGGTATTGTAAGTTTCTGTCTTGAGGACGGGCTCTATGAAAGCAGTATTACCTACGGCGGTGACGCATATACAGGTATTCAGAATGCGGCAGCACAGACTGCTAACAACCTCATTTATATTGGAGATATATGCAAGTTCGGATTCGGATCGGTTTTACTAGTTGCCGGTCTCGTGCTGATAGTATCGGCAGTGCTGTGCTTTATACCGGATGAAAAGTCGGGCGGAATTAAAAACCAGGTTTATGTAACCGAAACAAGCTTCCCCGCTCAGTCCGCACCGGAGTCCCCGGCTCAGGCTGCTCCGGAAAGCAACTCTTTTTCATCTGTACCGGAGCAGGCAGCAGTAAATGAACCGCAACCGAAAGCGGAACCCAAACCGGGCAGATACTGCACAAACTGCAATAAGAATTATACTGATGACTGTGACTTCTGCCCGGATTGCGGGGCAAAGCTCGGATAACTGCGGAGATAAAGTAATATGATTTGTAAAAAATGCGGCTGTGAAGGCGGAAACGGGAAATTCTGTATAAAATGCGGTTCTGAACTGGCTGAATTCAAGCCGGAAGAAACCGCTGAATTACCCGGGGAAAAACCAGACGCTTCCGAAAACACATCCGGCGAAGCAGTATTATACGAACCGCCTTCTCAGAATGAAAACGGACCGACTGACGCGGATCTTACGGAAATGCCAGGTTCTGAGGATAATGTTAAGAATGAAAACTCCATTTCCTGTTATTCTGAAAATACCGCAGACTATAATGAATCGGGGAAAAATAATCAAAGTAAAAAAAAGAAGGTTATTATTGCCGCTGCTTCCGTATTTGCCGCGGCTGTCTGTGCGTTATTCATTTTTTTAACAACAGATTATTCGCCGGTCTGTATTAAGCACGAATGGAAAGAAGCGACCTGCACTCAGGCAAGAATCTGCGTTAAATGCAAAAAAACGGACGGAAAGCCTCTCGGCCATAAACTGGGAGAGTGGGAAAAGTCTGACAAATCCGTCATAGGCGGCAACAAAGTGCGCAAATGCACCGTCTGCAAAAAAACGGTAGTCACAATTCCCGAAGACAGAGGAGAAAAAAGCGATTTCAATCTTTTCAAATCCTCCAAACTCTCGGTATCGCGTGATAATTTTATAAAACACCTTATAGCATATCTGCCTGAAGACACGCTCATCGTCGCCGAAAACAAATATGAGGTTGATGACTGGGTCCCGAACACATTTATGATTACCTCTAAAAACATTAAAAAGGATGAGCGCTATATAAGGTTTTATTACGGAAGCGGCGCAACCGGCAGCGAAAGTTACAAACAGCAGGTAGATTTATACTTTGACAAGCCGGATGATGTAAAGGATATACTGCCGAATCTCATTGAAGCAGTTGACTCAAAATTTGCGGCATCGGAGTCCTTCCCGGATAAGGTTAAAAAAATTAATGAGAAAATAGCCGATTATTCCAAAGAGGAATACAGCGTCAAGCTCACGAGCGGATACCTTGTATGTAAATATGAACCGGCTACTGAAATATTGGATGAAGAAGTTCCTGGATACTTTGAAATTCTTTTCTGGACCGAAAAGCTATATAAGGAAGCTCATACCATATCCAAAGAATACTTCGTGAATACCGAGATATCAGACCTGAGACTCAGAAAAAATCCAAACACTGATTCCGAAATCCTTACTACTCTGCCTAAAGGAACAGTTATAACGGTAACCGAGCAAAAAGACGGATGGTCAAAAACAAAATACAGAGGGAAAACAGGTTGGGTGAGTAACGAGTTCATCAAGGAATATGATCCGAATGATCCGGATTATATCGCAGCAAAATCCGGCAATAGCTCAGGCAGCTCAGGCAAAAAAAGCTCCGGCAGTACCATTGATGCCGCAACAATCAGGAAAGCGCTGGTAGGAAGATGGGAATCCGTAGACACGGGTAATGTCACCTTGATATTCTACTCTGACGGAAGAGTAACAATGAGTGACTCGGAGAGTTCGTTCACGGGAACTTACACTTTCTCTGCCTCTGCTTTAGGAATATTGGTCAGTTTCAATTTCAGCGGCAACAAATTTTCAAGACTGCTCACGGCAAGCAATAACAAGCTATACCTTTGCAGGGTAAATGAGAATAAAAAAATCGTTCCGGATGCGGTTAAGGTATCAAACTACACATTCTGATTATCGGAAGGATATTGTCATATGAGATTTTTTAAAAAATATGCTGCTCTTTTGCTGACTGTAATTATGTGTTTCTCCCTTTCCGCCTGCTGCGTAAAACATGAATGGAAGGCACCGAACTGTACAACTCCGAGAACCTGTACCAAATGCGGAAAAACGGCAGGAAGCCCTTACGGACATCAATGGATTGAAGCAGACTGCACTTCTCCGAAAATCTGCTCTGTCTGCGGAAAAACAGAGGGAGAGCCGTTAGGTCATAAGTGGAAAAATGCTGATTGCACCACTCCGAAAACCTGCACCAGATGCAAAATAACGCAAGGCAAGCCGCAGCATAAATTCGGAGAATGGAAACCGGTTGATACTGAAAAACTCGGATACAAAGAAAAACGTATCTGCTCTGTCTGCAAAGAAGAGGAAACGCGAAATATGCCGCGAAGCAAACCTCAGAAGAAACACGTTCTTACAAACTCCGGAATGCAGATGTCGGTCAGAGAATTCGCCGAGTATCTTATTAACTATCTGCCCGAAGGCTGCTATATCACCGATTTTTATGAAGACGGGTTCAACATTCAGGGTGATGCATATGCAACCGTGAGTATTGACAAAAACGGAAATTACAAAGATATGATAAGCTTTTACGGGACCTCTGTAAACGGAGAGGAAGATATAATCCTTCTGACACCTTATCTGGCAAGAGCCATAGACCCGTATGCCGATGAATCTGCCTTTACCAGAGCCCAAAGAGATGTGAAAGAGGGATTCAGCAGCGGAGATAACGGTGTCTATGCTTCAGCATCTGATCTTGACACGGTTGTCTGCAATCTGCTGTATGTCCCATCAAGGAATGATCATCCGGTACTGATATTTGCAACAATGAAATTTGCACGAGGATAAAAAATAAAGATGTGAGGGATAATTATGAACTGTAAAAAATGCGGTCAGGAACTTAGCGAAGATCAAAAATTCTGTTTCAAATGCGGCGCTCCGGTTTCGGATTCGCCTGAAATTGAAAAACCAGTTGAGTCTTTTGATGCCACAGCTGATAATGCTGCTGAAAACATGAACGATTCAATCATTGTTTCTCCGGAAAACTTCGGAGAAACTCAGGGCGAAACAGTAACTGATGATGCGCTTGCACCGGAACAATCAGAAACAGCATATCCGGTTCAAAATCAATCTGCAGAAGAAAGCCAAAACCTGAACCCCGACGATTCCCTAATGGAAATCAAAGCAAAAAAGAAAATGATTATCATTATTGCCGCAATTGCTGCAGCTGTTATTCTGATAATCACATCAATTATAATTACTGTGACAATTATAAATAAAAAGAAGGCTCAAAGCGAATCATCCGGAAGTTACGATTCTTCATCTTACAGCTATGACAGCGGTGATTCGTCACTGGAATATGTTTCAATTTACTCTCTGAAAGGACTCTGGCGTCAGAATGACGGCAGCTCCACACTGTATTTTGACGGTGACGGAAATGTAACTCTCAATGTTAACGGAAGCCGTGCCTATGGAATATATACCTATAAAACAGCAACAGATAAATCTTATGTTATAACAACTGCCCTGAGCATCGGCGGAGAAGCATATACCAAACAATATATGCTGACAAAAATTGGCGGTTCGCTTTATCTTTGCGGAATGAGCTCAAGCGGAAACTTAGATGACTATGATGACTGGTACACCAAATAAGGAGAGAAAAAGCTTATGTTTTGTACAAAATGCGGTAAAGAATTATTTGATGAGGCGGTTATATGCCCTCAGTGCGGAACTCCGACAGAAAACTATGTTCAGCCTGCTCCGGTTGCTGCTTCGCAGGGAGAGAACTGCTGCGATCTTAAGCTGAAAGCTGTCGGATTAAAAAAGGAAGTAAATAACTATAAGGAACTTGTCAGTACAAAGCCGTTCTATTTAATTGATGTCTTGTTTGGAAATGATACGGTAACATTCAATCTCCGTGATAAAGAATACGAAAGACTTGTAGAATCGTTCACAACAGGGCATAAAGACATTCATACTGAGCGGAAGAATATATCCAGCTTCACTGTTCTCATAATCAAGTCTCAGGGATTTGCACTGTCACTTTATGCCCAAAACAGTAAATTTCCGCTCAACAAGCTTGCTTATGCACTGGCAAGAAAAGATGATTACGATATACGAAGCGACTTGTCTATTAACAAAATCGAGAATGAATTAATAAGGAGAAAAGCATAATGTTTTGCAGTAAATGCGGTAAAGAACTCAACGATGAGGCAGTAATCTGTACAGGATGCGGCTGCCCGACCAAAAATTATAATGCAGGAGCTTTAAAAAATACTCCGGTTTCATCCCCCTCAATTTCGGCACCTGCCGCTGCTCCTGGTTTCTATTCCTCGGCAGATTCACTTGCAGCTCAGGTTGCAACTTATTCACAGGAGGTTAACTCCATCTGGGTTTTATCTCTTTTGAGTCTGATTCTCTGTTTAGGTATAGGGTTCATTTTCGGTATCATTTCTATTGTCAAATCCAAAAATCTTCCTTCGCTCACATCCGAGCCGACCGATCAAAGGCTGATAATGGAATATGAAACGGCGAGACATAAACTTAAAACCGCAAACAAAATGCTGCTTGCGGGCATAGTAATCTGCGTTTTAGTTGCGATGATTGCTGCTCCGATTATAGCCCTGTCAATGTAATTGTATAATTGTCAATTTACATAATGGTACAAAAGCATTCCTCTGCCATTTGGAGATGAACAACTAAATGAATAATACAAATATGAATGATATTATCAAATCTGCTCTTTTCTCGGGTGCCGACAATACGGTTCTGACAAAAGAACGCAAAAAAAATCTTCTGCTGAAGATACTCACGGTTTATCTTCGCGACCGCCTTTTCGGGCGTCTGCCATGAAAGAGAATCAACTGTAAGTATAACTGCAGAAATGGCCGAATGATATTCCTGCCTAAAGGAATCAAATCATAAAAACTTTATTGAAATAGTGCGCCGGATTATGTTATACTTTTTAAGTAACATAAGTAATCACTCCGGCGCATTCCGCTTGATGGGGTTTAAGATGAATGCAGATAACAAAAAAATTGCAAAAGCCGTGAAACGGATTTGCGCGGGCGACGGCAACGCGTTTGAAACGCTTTATAACCTGACCGCGAAATCCGCTTATTTCACTGCGCTCAAAATTGTCAGATCTGAGCATGACGCCGAGGATGTGCTGCAAGAGAGCTATATGACGGTGCTCGACAAGATCAATACACTTGACAAGCCTGAATCTTTTATGAGCTGGTTCAATATGATCGTTGCGAATAAAGCGAAAGAGATTCTGCGCAAAAACAATAAATTTGTCTTTGTTGATATTGATAACCCTTCCGGCGAACAGAGTGATGCGCCGGCCGAGGCCTTTGAAGAGAATAACCCCGAATTCATTCCGGGTGCCGAAATCGAGCAGCGTGAGCTCAGGGAGCAGGTAATGAGCCTGATAGATAATCTCAGCGACGATAAAAGAACAATAATTCTGCTCTACTATTACAATGACCTTTCGGTCAGGCAGATTGCGGAATCGCTCGATATCAGTGAAGGCACTGTAAAAAGCCGCCTCTATCACGCGAGAGCAGAGCTCTCCGAAGGTATTAAGGAATATGAGTCAAAGCACCTGAAGCTCCTCAGTATTGCCCCGGTTGCTCTCATTATCTGGGCGCTCAAGGCATCATCTGTCACCACATCTGCGGCTTTCGTTATGAGCGGAGCGGCAAGCGCGACACTCGCCGCAATAACCGCACAGAGCGCCGTAACCGGATCCGCAATTGCAGGAGCCGCGGCAACAGGCGGCGGTATCGCCGCCAAGGTAATCGGCTTCACCGCCGTTCAGAAGGCGGTTGCTGCAGCCGCAACGGTCGCAATCGTCGGCGGCGCGGCAGGCACTACGGTCGCAATAACCAATAATTCAAAAGATAATTCTCCCTCGCTTCAGATATCGGAAACGCAGACGGAAATCCCT
>CADBOL010000101.1 GCA_902796295.1 Oscillospiraceae bacterium | reverse complement strand
TATATCTCTGTTGCACTTTCCCTAAGGTCACCCTCGGCGGCCGTTAGCCGTTATCCTGCTCTGTGAAGCTCGGACTTTCCTCACGCAGATTTCTCTGCCCGCGACTGCCCAACCCTCTCACGCGCGTATATTTTATATTAACAGCGAAAAAAAGTCAATCGCACACTTTTTTACTCTGTCATTTTTCTGAATTCTTCTTCGTTTATGACCGTGATACCGAGCTCACGCGCTTTGGTCAGCTTGCTGCCGGCTTCCTCGCCCGCGAGAACATAAGATGTCTTTTTGGATACGGAGGAAGCGGTTTTTCCGCCGTATTTTTCAATAATCTCACTCGCTTCGTTTCTTGAATAGGTCGGAAGAGTACCGGTGAGCACAAAGGTCAGCCCGGCAAATCTGTCATCCGCTCTCTCTTTGAGAGAATTCATATTGACTCCGGCGGCCTTCAGAGCGTTGATTTCGGATACCGACTGCCCGAGAGAGAAGAATTTCACAATACTCTGAGCCATTATTCCGCCGATTGTGTCAACGGATGTGAGCTCCTCCAAGCCCGCGCTCATAAGAGCATCCATTGAGCCGAAATGCTCCGCGAGAATCTTGCCCGCCTTCTGACCGATATGTCTTATTCCGAGAGCGAAAACAAGCTTTGAAAGATCGTTTGATTTTGACTTCTCAATAGCGTCGACCGAATTGAGCGAAGATTTATCCTTGAAGCCCTCGAGGGTCATGAAATCCTCTTTGGTAAGCGAATAGATATCGCTGATTTTTTCTATCAGCCCCGCCTGAACAAGCTTTTCAAGCACAGATTCGCCGAGGCCCTCAATATCCATCGCATCGCGTGAGCAGAAGTGGATTATGTTTCTGAGAAGCTGCGCCGGGCACTCGGGGTTGACGCATCTGAGAGCCGCCTCGTCCTCCTCTTTCACCGTAGGAGCGCCGCACGAGGGGCATACGCCGGGAAGCGTGAATTTTTCGCTGCCTTCGGCGTGTGAAACAACTCTGACCACCTCGGGAATTATCTCTCCCGCCTTGCGGATAACGATTGTGTCGCCTATTCTTATATCTTTTTCGTCAATATAATCCTGATTGTGAAGAGTCGCTCTCGCAACGGTGGAGCCGGATATCAGCACGGGATTGAATACGGCGGTCGGCGTGAGCACGCCGGTCCTGCCGACAGTCACCTCAATATCCGTGACAACAGACTCCTTCTCCTCGGGCGGATACTTATAAGCCAGCGCCCATTTCGGGAATTTCGCGGTGCTTCCGAGCTCCTCCCTCTGTGCAAAGCTGTCAACCTTTATGACGGCTCCGTCGGTGTCGTAGGCGAGCCCTGTTCTTATCTCACCGATTCTTTCAAGCTCGGCGAGAACGCCGTCGATACTGCTGAATTTATTGCATACCGGTATAGTCTTGAAGCCGAGCGAACGCAGGAATTCTATGGACTGCTTATGCCCGGTAATCCCTTCCTCGCTGCTCCTCTGAATATTGAAAACAAAAATGTCAAGCTGTCTTGATGCCGTTACCTTCGGATCCTTCTGCCTGAGCGAGCCCGCCGCCGCGTTACGGGGATTTTTAAACGGCTTCTCGCCGTTTTCATCCTGCTTTTCAACAAGCTTCGCAAAAACACCGCGCGGCATAAAGACCTCGCCTCTGACCTCGATAAACGGGATATCTTTATTAAGACGCAGGGGTATGGAATTGATTGTCCTGAGATTCGCCGTGACATCCTCACCCACATTGCCGTCGCCTCTCGTGGAGCCGCGCACGAACACTCCGTTTTCATACTCGAGCGCAACGGACAGGCCGTCTATCTTGGGCTCAACAGAGTATTCGACACTCCCGAAGCTCTCTCTCACACGCGAGTCAAATGCTCTGACCTCGTCAAAGCTGAAGGCGTCCTGCAGGCTCTCAAGCGGCACGGCGTGCGTGACGGGCTCAAACATTCCCTCGACACTGCCGCCGACCCTCTGCGTAGGCGAGTCGGGAGTGATAAGCTCCGGGTATTCTTTTTCTATATCAACAAGCTCCCTCTGAAGCCTGTCGTATTCATCATCCTCGATTTCGGGGCTGTCTTCGACATAGTATTTGCGGCTGTGATAGTTAAGCAGTTTCCTCAGCTGAGCCGCTCTTTCGGAAGCCTCAAAATAATTCATAATGTTCATCACCTTAAACTGAATCTTTTAAAAACGTCGGGTTTTTACGGCCGCAGTAAACCGAAGTTTACCATTGACAGCACAAACAGCGCACCGAGCACACACATTACTATATCAGAAAATACAAGCTCAATCGTGTTTTCGCTTTCCGCCTTTGCGGCCTTTATCTCAAATCTTAAAAACAGGACGAAAAGCAAAATGGCAGAAATAATTCTCTGAATCAGCGGATGGGAAACATCCGCAGAGATATGCATTATTGCGAAAAATACAAGTGTGAAACACAGGCAAACATATTTCAGCGCACGGAGTATGCCGGCATTATAATACCTGAGCACGGCTCTTGACTCACACCCGAAAAGGGTAATTTCCGATATTCTCTTCTGCAATACAAAATAAAGAGCGGAAACAAATATAAAAATGCACAGCCGGTGATCGGGCAGGCTGCCGAGAATCACAAAACCGTATATCAACCTCATTGCAAACCCGAGCGGTATAAAGAGCATTTCAAAAAACGGAATCCTCTTTGCGAAAAAACTGTAAATAAGATTCAGCAGCAGAAAAATCCCCGGTACAGGCAGACTGAATGTACCGCACTTTATATCTGTTAAAAAGGCAAGAAACCCCGAAACGGCAAGGAATACCGCAAAGAGCAGTAAACATCCCCTCTTTGTGATTTTGCCGGAAGCAAGCGGTCTTGAGCTTCTCCCGGAATGCTTCTTATCATTTTCGCAGTCAAAAATGTCATTGATTATATATGCCGCTGATGAAAGAAAACAGAAAGTTACGAATCCCGCAGCCGATATTATTAAGTTTTGAACCGACAGTATTACCGCAGGAAACAGAAACGGCACAAAAATCAGCAGATTCTTGATATAATGTTTCGCCCTGAATAACACAAGATAATCTTTAATCTTCATCTTTTCTTTCCGGAATTTATCATTCTGTAAGCTTTTATTGGTATCATGAACCAGGCGGGTTCCATAACTTCGGCCGTCTCTTCGAGAAGGCTCATTATTTTAAGCCCCTGCGGGCACTTTTTTTCGCATCTGCCGCACTTTACGCAGAGTGAGGCATTCATCGGGGATTTGCCGAGAACGGCGGTTGAGTGAAGATACTGCCTTCTCGCGGGATTCATTTTAAATACAGGATGGTTTTTCCCGTTTTCGAAGTTATTTCTTGCCTCAAAACAGGCGGGAATCGCGACTCCGTTAGGGCATGGCTGGCAGTATCCGCAGCCTGTACATCCTATAACGAATGATTCTCTTATTGCTGATTTTATGAATTCTATTCTCTCTTTTTCATCCTCGCCGAGACAGCCGGCAGCGGCGCTCTCCGCTATGGCGGTATTCTCACTGAGCTGCTCCTCGGTATTCATGCCGGAAAGAACACAAAGGATTTCTTTTTTGTCCAGCACCCATCGGAGGCCGAGCGATGCCGCGCTCTGATTATCGGCAGCGAGTCTTTCAAGCGCCTTTTGCGGAAGCTTTCCGGTAAGAGACCCGCCCCTGAGCGGCTCCATTACTATCAGCGGTATCCCTTTTGAGTGGGCATACTCAACTCCCTCTCTGCCGGCCTGATTGAATTCATCCATATAGTTATACTGAACCTGCGCGAAATCCCAGTCAAAGCTGTCAATCAGTTTTTTGAAATCCGCAGTACCGCCGTGATAGGAAAAGCCGATATTCCTGATGGCTCCGGATTCAATCTTTTCGCGAATCCAGTCTTCAATCCCCATACGGCAAAGGCGGTTCCAGGCGCTGTAATCCGAAAGGCAGTGAATGAGATAATAATCTATGTAATCTGTTCCGAGACGTTTTAACTGAATCCTGAATATTCTCTCAAAATCCTTTTTTGTAAAACACAGGGCGGGAGGAATCTTTGAAGCGAGAAAATAGCTTCCGCGGTCATACCTGCCCAGCAGACTCCCGACAAGCTCCTCATTTCCCGAATACATAAAAGCGGTATCAAAATAGTTGATTCCGCTTTTGAGCGCGGAGTCAATCAGCCTGCCGCATTTTTCCCTGTCATCCTGCGGCAGTCTCATGCATCCGAAACCGAGGGCTGATATTCTGTTTCCCTTTTTATCTTCTCTGTAAAGCATATTATCCCCTCAAAAGAAATTGCCCAGTCTTATCATCTGCGCAATAATCTGCGGAGCGTGAAGAATTATTTTCGGAAAGCTCCTTACAATGATTCCGATTTCTCTCGCGTCATTATAAAAACACGGGTGTTCCCTGTTGCATTCGATGAGCATGCCGCGGCATTTCTTCTTTTCACCCTGAAAATCCGATATATCAATTTCGGTTTTCGGATACTCTATACAGGGAGCGATTTTTCCGCTTTCTCTCACGAGAAACGAATACTTCATCGCGTCGCATTCCGGCATCGCCTCTCCGTTGATATATCTGATGTGATAATCATAAATAAGGCTCGCGAGGTAATTCTCCTTCTTTGCGATTTTCCTGAAATGCTCAAATATTTCAATAATGTCGCTTCCGGTGTAGCTGAGACTTTCATTGAATTTACCCGCCGTGCCGAGCACGGAAATATAAGGGCGTATTGCAAACATCAGACCGAAACTGCGGGCAAAATCATATATCCTGATAACATCGTCTTTCTCGGACTGCCTGCTGATTGTGGCTGTTACCGACCAGTTTCCTTTTCTTTCATTTATCGCGGCGGCGGTTTTTATATTTTGTATTACCGTTTCAAATGTATCGGCGCCGCGCAGATATCCGTATCTGTCTTTATCAAACGAATCAACGCTTATCGCGACATTGCATTTTCTTTCCGCGAGCTGACCGGATATTTCACGCGTGAGCAAGACACCGTTTGTAATGATAGTAGGTTTTATTCCCTCTGAAATGAAGGCATCGGCAATATCAATGATATCTTTTCTTATCAGCGGCTCTCCGCCCTGAAGAAAGACATATCCGATACCGAATTTTCTCAGCTTTTTCACGAGATTCTTTATCTCATCAAGGCTCATCTCGGGCGCTTGATTATCGGGTATATTGCACATCGGGCAGCGCTGATTGCAGTGCTTGGTGACATCAAATATCGCAAGTACGGGGCGCTTGCGGATAATATTAACCGCGGCTGAGGTCAGCGCGGCCGCACGTTTAAGCGACATGGTTTCTCTCCTTTTCATTAACGCTTGACAACAGACAGGCACAATATTAAAATAGTACCGGAAGCGAGGTGAGCCGAAAGTGCTTGGAATTCTGAAACTGATCCGGATAATAAAATCGCAGAGCAGCAAGACCAAATTTCTGCTTTTAACCCTGCCGTTTCTTGTCTGTTTTGCAGCTGTGCTGATCAGCTGGGTAACAAAATACTCTTTTCCCCTTAAGCACGATGCCGCCACCCTGTATCTGATTGATTACAACTTTTATTACGGCACGAGGATATTTATCGGCTCAATCTATACCGCGCTTATGAAGCACATAAGCGATAATTTCATATTTGCCGTGAATCTGATTGCTTATATCGTCTGTGTTCTGCTTTTTTTGAGATGTCTGATGATATACTTCCGGAAAGCGGCAGAGACTTGTAATATAACTCTCGCTGCGCTTATTCCCTGCTTTCTGATGTGCCCGTATTCGATTCTTCAGTTTTCCGGATGGGTCGGGTCTTACGATACCTGGCTGTGTATCGCCATGATTGTGAGCTGCTTTGCCGCAGGCAATAAAGCCGCAAGGTGGTTTATTCCGATTATTTCGGTGTGCGCGGTGTTTACTCACTACGCTTTCGTTTTCTCATTTTTCCCGGCTATTGCCTGCGTTCAGCTGTTTATGATTTTCAGAAAAGACAGCGGCAGCCGCGCGGGAGATATCCTGTCATTCCTGCTCACTTTCGCTCTGACATTTGCCGCGGCTGTCTGGTGCGCATTTTACGCTCAGTCAACAGTGAAGATGAACGAAAACGAGCTGTTTCAGTATATGAGCGGGCGTCTGGGCGAACAGGTAACCAACTGGCACTACATAACCAGCTATTATTTTGAGAGCAAGGATAATTTTGAAATGCTCGGAGGTCTCATTGAAACCATAGACAAAGACAGGTTTATGAGGGAGAATATCCGTTACTACCTGCCTTTTGCTCTGCTGATTGCCGCCGTCTGGGTTGGCTGCATAATCAAAAGCAAGAGAATGGCAGACAGGCTGAAATTTCTGGTATTCATCGGAGCTTTTGCCGTAAGCTCCTCCGTGATGTTTTTCATCATCGAGGCAAACCGCTGGAGAGCCGCGGCTGTCATTTCACAGGTTGTGATTCTCGGCATATGCCTTAAGGAAAACGATGAACCCGTCAGCCGTTTCTTTGACTCAGTCAATAATATGGGATTTGCGGCGGTTCCTCTTGCGCTGGCTCTTTACGGATTTCAGATCCTGACTCACAATGAGCCCCACGATTATTACTGATATTCAACGGTCACATCTTTGTTTATTATTAAGTCTCTTCTTTTACCGAACCATACAATTTCTCTGGCATAATCATCAAAGTTATCATATCGTGATTTATCAAAATGAACAATGGTTTTTCTTTTGACAGGCTGAGTATATGATTCATCGAAAATATCTTTGAAATAGTCCGGCCAGTCATATTGAAATTCCATTTTTTTCTGAGGCTCGGAAAACAGAGTGATCATTTCTTTCTGATAACTTATAAGATCATCCAGAATATCATCGCGGTATTCCGAAATCATATCTGCTATTAAATTGTAAAAGCTTTCTATATCTTTTATGCAGTT
>CADBOL010000100.1 GCA_902796295.1 Oscillospiraceae bacterium | reverse complement strand
TGTATGCTCGGCGCAAACGGCTCAGGGAAAAGCACCCTGCTTGCGGCTGTTTCGGGTCTTGTAACACCCTACTCCGGCAAGATTGAAATATTCGGCAAAAACATAAAGAAATACACCGGGCAGTCGCTCTGGAACGAGTGCGTCGCCCTGCTCCCGCAGGACGCTCAGTGTCTTTTTGTAAGAAGCACTCTCAAAGAGGAACTTGAAGAGGTCGGCGCAGACTTTGATATCATACCCTATGACCTGTCATACGCCGCCGGCACTCATCCATATGATCTGAGCGGCGGAGAAATACAGCTGGCAGCTTTGGCGAAGGTTATGGCATCAAAGCCGAAGCTTCTGCTGCTTGACGAGCCGACAAAAGGGCTGGATTCTTATGCGAAAAATACGGTCGTTCAAGTACTCATAGCCCTGAAAGATAAAGGCATAACCGTGCTCGCCGTTACACATGACGTGGAATTCGCGGCAATGTGCTCAGACAGGGTCGCTCTGCTCTTCAGAGGTGAGGTCACGGCAGTTGACGAGCCGCACGGATTTTTTGCGGACAATATTTTTTACACGACATCGATCAACAAAATCTGCAGGGATATCAATCCATTTATAATAAGACCGGAAGATATGATATGACAGTTATTAAAAATCCGTCAGTCCGCAAGGCCGCATCATACATAATCCCGTTTTTTGCAATACCCGCGATTGTAATTGCAGGTATGCTGGTTTTCAGGGAGAGAAGCCGTATCTTTCTGATGGTTTCGGTTTCCGCCCTGACACTGTTTCTGTTTATCTGCGGCTTTGAAAAAAGAAAAACCGGGTCAAGAAGACTGATTCTGACCGCTGTATTCATCGCGCTGGCATCCATCGGCAGGGCGGTGTGTTCTCCCCTGCCCGGAGTGAATCCGGTGACGGCGATAACCGTACTGTGCGCCGTTTATCTCGGCGGAGAAGCGGGCTTTATGACGGGCGCTTTTTCGGCACTGATTTCCGATATTTTTTCGGGACAGGGCACCTGGACTCCGTTTCAGATGCTCGCCTGGGGGCTCATAGGAATGACGGCGGGCCTGCTCTCACGATTTCTCCTGAGCGGCAACAGCAGATTGAGGCTGTGTGTTTACGCCTTTATCGCAGGGGCGGCTTATTCACTGATAATGGATGTGTTTACGGTTATCTGGGCAAATAACGCCTTTAATCTGAGCGCCTACGGCGCCGCTCTGCTCACCGCGCTGCCCTTCACGGCAGTTTACTGTATTTCAAATGTAGTATTCGTCTATCTGCTCGCGAAACCTTTCGGCGAAAAGCTGGGCAGGATAAAAATCAAATACGGGATTTAAAAGGATTGCTTGCCGCAATCCTTTTTTAATACTTGTAAAAAATATATATGATATGATATAATACACGAAGAAAAGCTCTCATAATCCGTTATGAGGGCATAGAGGTGTTTTTATGGCTGAGATAAAAAACATAATCTTTGATATGGGCGGGGTGCTGATTGATTTTAATCCCGAAAAAATCCTTTACTCAATATTTTACAGGGAAACAGCGGATATCGCCCTGAGAGAAATTTTCAGGAATCCGATATGGTCGGAAAAAGACAGGGGCACCGTTTCGGCGGATGATATACTGTACCGGGCAAAGGATAAAATCCCGGTGTGCGCCTACGAAAAAATCGCCGGGATGACGCGCAACCTGTATCCTTATATGACTCCGTTCAAAGAGACAGAGGAAATTGTCAAAAAGCTCAAGGCAAACGGATACCGGATTTTTCTGCTTTCAAACGCCTCGCTCGATTTCCACACGGAGAGGCGAAACATCACCGCTCTTAAATTCTTTGACGGATGCCTTATTTCGGCAGACTGCCGGATAATCAAGCCCGAAGCGGAGATTTACCTTAAACTCCTCTCAAAATTCAACCTTAAAGCCGGAGAATGCTTCTTTATCGACGATGTCGCGGAAAACTGCGAAGCGGCGGAAAGAGCCGGAATCCGCTCATACAATCACACTATTTATGATTATGAATCTCTGATAAAAGCACTCAGGGAAAACGGGATAGATATATGAATTGTTTCACCGATCTTGCAAAGAGCGTAACGGAATTCCGCTCGCTCGTAAACGCAATACACAAAAAGAGAGTCCCTGCCGGAGTCACGGGGCTCGCATATATCCACAAAGCTCACGTCATCTCGTCTCTGTGTACGGGATTCGGGCGCAGGGCTCTTGTTATTGTGCCCGATGAGGCGCAGGCCTCGCGTATGGTCTCCGACCTTGCGAATTTCGGCATAAGGGCTTTTTTGTATCCGGCAAGAGATTTTTCATATCATATTGAAGAGACTGTTTCAAGAGAATACGAGCACCGCCGTCTTAAGGTGCTCGATACAATGATTACGGGGGAATATGACGCTGTTGTAGCTTCCGCCGAATCATCTCTTCAGCTCACCCCTCCCCCCGCCGTGCTGATGTCGGGCTCGGTAACGGTATCTCCCGGCGATGAATTCACGGTTGAACAGATTACCGATACTCTTGTCAGGGGCGGCTACACATTCTGCGAGCAGATTGACGGCCCCGGCCAGTTTGCCGTTCGCGGCGGAATCCTTGATTTTTTCCCGCCTTATTCCCAAAATCCCTGCAGAGTGGAATTCTGGGGCGATACGATTGACTCCGTATTCTATTTTGACCTTGATACACAGAGGCGCACCGAGATGCCCGATTCCGTGAGAATCACCCCTGCAAAAGAGGTGCTCGTAACGGATGAGCAGCTTGCCGCGCTCATTGAGAAACATATAAAAGAAAAGAGAATACGCGGCGCCGGCGGCAAAATGC
>CADBOL010000099.1 GCA_902796295.1 Oscillospiraceae bacterium | reverse complement strand
ATTTTTTTGTTTTTCTTTTTCAGTCTTCTTCATCGAAGATGCTTTCGGCTTCCGCGACGCCGGGAATGCAGGTTGCCAGGAACGCGGATATGAGGATACCGAACACCGGGATTACGATGTCTTTGAATGTGCTGAGAATTGCCGTGATTTCCATCTTTCTTCCTCCTGTGAAAAAGTTGTGTTTTTGTTTCTTACATCCTTAAGACGAAACGAAATTTTAAATAGTTTGAAGTTTTTTGAAAAAAATCAAAAAATTTTTTAAAACAAAAAACGGCAGCGCCTGAGCGCTGCCGAAAGAGAAATATAATGATAAATATGTTTATTAATTATAATAATGTAAAACCGGAAAAGAGCCGCCGCAAGCATCTGCCTGCGGCGGCTCCTGTATTTTTTATTTGATTCTCACCTGTCAGAACCCGAAGAACGATATCTGTGTTGTTTCGGGCAGGGATGCAAAAGCGCCTGCTTCTTTGAGAGCGTTGATGATCGTCTGCGGCGCTCTCGAGCGCAGCTGCGCATCCTCAACAGAGAGGAATTCATCAATCTTATAAACGGGATTGCCGTTTTCGTCAACGGGAATCTCTCCGTTTTCATCCTTCTTGTATTTCGCCTCTTCAATCGCCTTTGCGGCGGCCTCTCCGCAGCCCGCGAGAGCCGAGAAAGGAAGGCGTATTTTCCCGTCTTCCACTATATAAGTGGAAGCGGTGGATTTGTATATATCCATCGGAAGAAACTCGTAACCGCGCGCCATCATCTCATTGACTATCTGCAGGGCGTTGAAAGTATCACCCTCTTTATCCGACGCTTCCTTTGCCTTTATCCTTGCGTCAAGCTCCTCCATTTTGCGCTTGACAGCGGCTCTGCCGGCGAGAATGGTGTTGACATCAAGGTCTTTGCCTCTTACGGTGAAATATGTGGCGTAGTATTCAATCGGATAATACAGCTTATACCAGGCAAGTCTCATAGCGGCTATGACATAAGCCGCGGCGTGAGCTTTGGGGAACATATACTTAATCTTGAAGCAGGAATCGATATACCACTGCGGCACATCGTGCTCCTTCATCGCCTGTATGTGCTCATCGGTCAGCTGCGCGGACGCCTGTCCCTTTCTGACAATCTCCATGATTTTGAATGCCATACCGTTGTCAAGGCCCTTGTGAATAAGATAAACCATGATGCTGTCACGGGTGCCGATAACATTTGAAATGGTGCATATTCCGTTCTTTATGAGATCCTGCGCGTTGCCGAGCCAGACATCCGTGCCGTGAGAGAGGCCCGATATCTGAAGCATATCGGAGAAATTCTTCGGCTGCGCCTCGGTAAGCATTCCCAGAACAAACGGAGTGCCGAGCTCCGGCAGACCGAGAGTGCCCGTCGGGCAGTCAATATCCTCGGGCGTAAGGCCTAAAGGAGCGGGTGATGTGAGCATCTCATAGATTTTCGGATCGCACACGTCGGCATCCATAACCGAGGTGTGAGTCGCATCCTCAAGATGCTTGTAGAGCGTCGGAACTTCGTGGCCGAGATTGTCAAGCTTCAGAATAGTATCATGAAGCGAATGGAAATCAAAGTGAGTGGTGCGGTGTATGGATGTCGCGTCATCCGCCGGATGCTGAATCGGGGTGAAATCCTCTGCATCCATATCATTGGGAATAACAACCATGCCGCCCGGGTGCTGACCGGTAGTGCGCTTGACTCCGACGCATCCCTGAGCGAGGCGGTCGATTTCGGCGTCATTTATATCCGCCTTGCCCGTAAGCTCCATCCATTTTTTGACATAGCCGAAAGCCGTCTTTTCCGCGATGGTTCCTATCGTGCCCGCCTTGAATACCTTGGATTTCCCGAAGAGCTCCTCGGTGTATCTGTGGGCATAGAACTGATATTCGCTTGAGAAATTGAGATCTATATCAGGCGATTTGTCGCCGTAAAATCCGAGGAAGGTTTCAAACGGGATATCATGGCCGTCTCTTATCATATCCGCGCCGCAATCCGGGCACGCTTTCGGCGGCATATCAAAGCCGCTGCCGTATTCGCCCTGAGTGAAGAATTCGCTGTGTCTGCACTTCGGGCAGAGATAGTGCGGAGCGAGAGGGTTGACCTCGGAAATGCCCGCCGCGAAGGCAACAAACGAAGAGCCTACGGAACCTCTGGAGCCGACATAATAGCCGTGATCCATTGAATCCTTTACCAGCTTCTGGGCTATCATATAGAGCACGGCGAAGCCGTTTTTGATGATGGAATCGAGCTCCTTGTCAAGACGGGCGCGGACATATTCCGGCAGAGGATTGCCGTAATAATCCTGCATGCGCTCATAGCAGATATTGCGCAGAGCATCCTCGGAGCCCTCGATGTGCGGCGGGAATGTGCCTTTGGGGAACGGCCTTATTTCCTCGCACATATCGGCGATTTTATTCGGATTGTCAACAACAATCTCTTTCGCCCTGTCACCGAGCCAGCTGAATTCCTCAAGCATGTTATCGGTGGTCCTGAAATAAAGGGGCGCCTGATGCTCGGCATCTCCGAATCCCTGAACGGTCATCAGAATTTCACGGTAAATCGCATCCTCTTTATCGATGAAATGCACGTCTCCCGTGGCAACAACGGGCTTCCCTAGCTCATCCGCAAGGGCGATAATCTGTTTATCGATATCGATAAGGTCTTCTTCGCTCTCAAGGGTGCCGTTTTCAATGAGAAAGCGGTTGTTGCCCTTGGGCTGAATCTCAAGATAATCATAAATCTCAGCGTATTTTACAAGCGTGTCGTGAGGCTTTCCCTCAAGCACAGCCGTATAAAGCTGACCCGCCTGGCAGGCGGAGCCGATAATCAGCCCCTCCCTGTGCTTTTTCAGCTCGCTGAGCGGAATTCTCGGATGTCTGTAAAAATATTCAAGATTTGATTTTGTAATGAGCTGATAGAGATTTTTGAGCCCGATGAGATTTTTCGCAATAAGTATTATATGCCAACTCTTGCATCTGAGCGGATCCGCTTTGATTACTTTGTTTATGTCGCCGACATCATTGATACCTTTTTCGCGCATCATATCAACGAGCTTCTCAAAAATTTTTGCAAGAATGCGCGCATCCTCGTCTGCCCTGTGATGGTCAAAATCGGGGAGCTTGAGCGCTTTCTGAACGGCGTCAAGCGAAAACCTCTTGGCGTTTGTCACAAGCGCCTGACAGAGCGGCAGAGTGTCAATGTGTGTGTAATTATATGGGATATTGCTTCTCGCGCAGGCGGCTTTTAAGGTATCGGTATCAAAAACCGCATTGTGCGCTACAAGAATACCGTCGCCCGCGAATTCAAAGAATTTTTCAACCGCTGTTTTTTCATCGGGAGCGCCTGCCACCATGGAATCATCAATACCCGTGAGCTCGATGATTTTCGGAGGAATTCTTTTCCCGGGATTTACAAATGTCTGAAATGAGCCAACCTCGTGACCGCCTTCATATTTGACGGCGCCGATCTCTATGAGCCTGTCATAACCGGTGCGAAGCCCGGTGGTCTCAACATCAAAAATGATGAAGGTGCCGTCAAGTGGCATTTTCCCATCTCCGGAAACCGCGTTAACCGAGTCATCGACATAATAGCCCTCCATACCGTAGAGCACCTTTATGCCCGCCTTCTGAGCGGCCGTCATTGCCTCGGGAAAAGCCTGAACAACGCCGTGATCCGTGATGGCGACAGCTTTGTGTCCCCATTTCGCGGCGCGGTTTATAAGCTTCTTCGCGCCCGTGATACCGTCAAGCTGAGACATGCTCGTGTGCATATGAAGCTCAACTCTTTTTTCGGGGGCGGTGTCTTCCTCAAGGATCTCCTCAATGCGCGTGACGGAATTGGCGTTGATGACAAAGGATTTCATGTAGCTGTCAAATTCCACATGACCTCTTATCAGCAGAGTTACCCCGTCCTTGAGCTCCTTGCAGAGCTTTGCGCAGTATTCGTTTGAATCAAAAATCTTGACTTTGAATGAGCTGGTTTTATCTGTGATACAGAACGAGATTATCTTTCTCTTTCCGTCTTTTGTGTCTCTTATATCGGATTTGAAAACGTTGCCCCATACCGTGACGTTTCCGTCTTCAAAAGAAATATCCTTGATTCTGACCGGCTTGCTCTTTACGGGCTTCCCGTAGAGAAGCGAGGCGTTTGTCAGGGAAATCGGCAGATCGTCATACTCCCTCTGAGCCTTTTTGGGTTTCTGCGTTTCTTCGATTACCGGAGCATGGCTCTTTTCGAGCATTTCCTTATATTCGGCCGAATCGAGAGATATATCGTCTTCCCCGCAGATTTCAACGGTAAAGCTTATGCCGAAATGCTCACGGATATAATCCGCAATATAACTGTCAGCCCCGGAATCCCTGAGAACTCCGACGCCGTTTTTAATATTGAATACTATTTTGCCCAGGTCTCTGTCAATTTCCGCCGCCGAGCCGTCAAGATATCCGTTTGCAGCCGGGTTCGCGGCCCTGAGCGCGCCGATGGCAGATTCAAGACATTCAATGCCGAATTCCTCGGGAGGGAAAACGGCATCAATTGTCACTTTTCTTATCTGAAGCGCCTCGCGGATTTCGTCACGGGCGTTTTTAAGGATTTCGCTGTTTATATATTTTTCAAAATTCGCTTTGATAAAAAGCGAAGATGTTTCCTCCGAGAGACTGATCTGAGAAACCCTGCCGCCGCTGAGAGCGTCACGCAGGTCATCGTCAAGATAATCCCCCACAAAATAAAGTATATCGTTATTCATCTTAAAACTTCTCAATCTCCTCAATAAGACGGTCAACTGCTTCGGTCTCGCTGACCTTGCAGATTATTTCTCCGTGTCTGAATATAAGGGCGCATCCGTCACCGCCGGCTATGCCGATATCCGCCTCTCTGGCTTCGCCCGGTCCGTTGACCGCGCAGCCCATTACGGCGACCTTCAGCGGCTTGCTGCATCCTTTAAGCCTCTCCTCAACTTCTTTGGCAAGCGCAATAAGATTGATTTTCGTCCTGCCGCATGTGGGGCAGGAAACTATATCGGGGCCGGGTTTCCCGAGTGAAAGCGCTTTTAGTATCTTCTTTGCCGCCTCCACCTCCCTGACGGGATCATCGGTTATGGAAACTCTTATCGTGTCGCCGATACCGTCGGCAAGCAGGGCGCCGATACCTATTGATGATTTCACAAGCGCGGATTCATAAGTTCCGGCTTCGGTAACCCCGAGATGAAGAGGATAACCGCATCTTTCCGCGACGAGGCGGTATGCCTCAATCATCGTCTTCACATCGGAGGATTTAATCGATATCACAATGTCTTCAAAATCGAATTTCTCAAGCAGCGAAACGTGATACATCGCCGATTCAACCAGCGCCGGGGCGCATGGTGAGCCGTATTTCGCGAGAATGCTTTTTTCGACAGAGCCCGAGTTTACGCCTATCCTTATCGGAATGCCGTGCGCTCTGCAGGCATCGGCCACGGCTTTTACTCTTTCATCCGAGCCGATGTTTCCGGGATTTATGCGGATTTTGTCAACTCCGGCGTCAATGCTGCCGAGAGCGAGGCGGTAGTCAAAATGAATATCCGCCACCACGGGCACCGTGAGATTCTTTTTGAGCTCATATATGAGCCTGACGGCGTCCTTATCGGGCACCGCCGCTCTGATGATTTCACAGCCGGCGCGCTCAAGCTCCAGCGCCTGCCTTACACTCCCCTCAATATCCGATGCGGGGGTATTCAGCATCGACTGCACTGTTACCGGGCTGTCGCCGCCTATGAAAATGTTTCCTGTTTTGATTTTTTTAGATTTTCTTCTTTCCATCAGTATGTACCGTGTATCAGCTTCCATATATCGCTGAAGGATATGACCGCCATAAGCGCGAGCAGAAGCACCATACCCACTGCGTGAACAAGCCCTTCAAGCTTTTTGGGGATGGGTTTTCTGAATACCATCTCAACGAGAATGAATAAAAGGTGGCCGCCGTCGAGAGCCGGGAGCGGAAGAAGATTGAAGAGACCTATGTTTATGGCTATGAGAGCCATAAGCATGAAGAGATAATCCGTATCCGCATTCTTTGTCGCCGTCTGCGTGGCATCGGCTATATAGGAGACCGTGCCTATGGGGCCCGATAAATCGCTTATCTTATAATGCCCGGTAATGAGATCAAAGAGTGAGAGATAGACCAGGCGCGAATATGTGAGCGACTCGGTGATCGTGTTTTTGAGAACGCTCTTCGCGCTTCTCTCAACGCCCACTATGGTGAAATCATAGATTATTGTAAAGATCTTTCTCCCCTGCACCTCGCGGTACATGGTTTCAAACGCAACGTTTTTGCACTCGACCTTTTCTTTGCCTCTTTTTACAACGATATCAAACACACCGTCATCATCCCTCTGCATAAGGAACGAGACATCTTCACCCGAAAAAACTCTGTGCCCGTTGATTTTGTAGAACTCGTCTCCGACCTTAAGCCCGTATGAGGGGCTTTTGGCATCATCCGAAAAAGAGTGAATCTCGGTGGTTGATATAAGATTATGAGTTGTGAGAAGCATAATCATGACTATGATCACGCCCATTATGATATTTACCGAACCGCCGGCGAGTATGACGAGGAATCTCTTCCAGGCCTTCTGATTGCAGAAGGCGCGCTCGTCGTCGCTCTGCGTGTTTTCACCCTCCATGGCGACAAATCCGCCGATGGGGAAAAGTCTCCAGGAATACTGAGTCTCGCCCTTTTTTCTCTTGAGAAGCACGGGGCCCATACCCATTGAGAATTCATTTATTTTAATCCCGAAAAGCTTTGCTACGGAGAAATGGCCGAGTTCATGGAAGAATATGAGCAGCCCGAAGAAAAGAATGGCTATAAGTATCGGCCAGATTTTTCCCCAGACGGCGCCGGCCGATATGAGGGGTACAGTGTTTATCATTGCCACATTTCCTCCGTTTTCTTTCTGATTTCGCTGTCAAGCGCGAGTATATCCTCAACGGTATGGTTCCCTTTATCAAGGGTATATCCCAGAGCCGCCTCGACGGACTCCGATATATCTCCGAATCTGATTTTGCCGGCCCTGAAAAGCTCGTTTGCCTTTTCATTCGCCGCGTTGACCGCCGCTGTGTAAAGCCCTCCCCTTCTGAGCGCCTCGCGGCAGTATCCGGGGCACCTGAAGGTCTCGCTGTCGGGCTCCTCAAATGTGAGAGTGCGGGCCTGAGCTAAATTCAGCTCCCTGACGGGGCTTTTGAATCTGTCGGGATATGTCAGGGCATACTGAATCGGTATGCGCATATCGGGTACACCGAGCTGAGCTATGACCGAATTATCTTCATACTCGACAAGAGAATGAACTATGCTCTGCCTGTGCACAAGCACGTCAATCCTGTCTTCGGGCATGTCAAACAGACGCGCCGCCTCGATAATCTCAAGCCCCTTATTCATCATCGTAGCAGAGTCAATGGTTATTTTTGCGCCCATCGACCAGTTCGGATGCTTAAGAGCCTGCTCGGCGGTGACATCTTTGAGCTCGTCTGCCTTTTTGCCGAAAAACGGGCCTCCCGATGCCGTGAGGATAAGCTTCTTTATCTGCTTTTTATCGGGGCAGCCCTGCATGGACTGAAATATCGCGGAATGCTCGCTGTCAACAGGAAGTATATCGACACGGCGCTCTTTTGCGAGATTAATAACCGTATCTCCACCCGCGACAAGCGTTTCTTTATTTGCCAGAGCAATCCGGTTGCCCGCCTCAATTGCCCTTACAGTCGGTAACAGCCCCGCTATTCCGACGAGGCTGTTGAGAAGCGTATCTGTTTTCAGGGATGCGCACTCGAGAACTCCGCTGTAACCGGGCAGTATCTTCGTGCCGGTATCGGCAACCCTGATTTTTAATTCTTCCGCCTTTTCTTCATCGGCAACAGCCGCGAAGGCGGGCCTGAATTCCCGTATCTGATTCTCCAAAATATCAATACGCACGTTTGATGTCAGGGCGGTTATTTCAATACCAGTAAGCCGTGCCACATCAAGCGCCTGCACACCTATTGATCCCGTGGAACCGAGTACGGTCATAGTCTTAATCATTTTTTATCTCCGGTTATGATACAAATATCGAAAGCAGAATATTCATCAGAATATACATTGACGGCATGGTGAAAAGGAAGGAGTCAACCCTGTCCATAGCTCCGCCGTGCTCGGGGAAAAGAGTGCCGAAATCCTTGACACCGTAATTCCTTTTGATAACGCTTGCGGCAAGGTCTCCGCACATACCCATAATACAGCCGACAGGCATATAGGCAAGCACCATCCACCATCTGATTGTGTCGGTGAGGAAGAAGAAATGATCGCAGACAAAGAAGGCAATCATACCCGATACGGTAGTGCCGACGATACCGGCTATCGCGCCCTCAACTGATTTTTTGGGGCTGATTTTCGGGGCCATCTTATGCTTTCCGAAAGACCTGCCGATAAAGAGAGCGAATGTGTCGCAAAGCCATGCGCAGAACATAGGCATGAGAAGAATGAATATAATGTTTGAACGGCAGAACAGGACCTTGTATTTCTCAAGCAGATGAACCGTCATGACAACACTCGAGAGCGAGAGTGAAACACCGATAGAAGCGACAAGACCCGTCGCGACATGCTCAAATCTCGTGATATCATACATTTTGAGCATAAGTATCAGCACCGCGATAACATAGATTGCCACAAGAATCACGGGTGAAAACGGCAGATATCTGCCGAGCCTGAGGCATACAAAAACATCAAGACAGGCCGAGAACGCCATCATAAGATATGTCATCACTTTGTTTTTGCAGCCGGAAATGCCGAGGATTTCGTGCACGCAGATTACGGAGAGCAGCACGACGGGAACCGTCATTACCTCCTCATACCCGTAGCCGGTGCACACCAGCATTCCTATTGCAAAGAGAGCGAGCGCAACGCCCACTGCTATTCTGACTTTCATAGTTTTTTACCTTTCATACTCCGCCGAAACGCCTCTGGCGGGAACAATAATCGAGAATGGCCCTGTCGAGATCATCTGTAGTAAAATCGGGCCACAGTATATCGGAAAACCAGAACTCCGAATAAGCCGCCTGCCATATCATAAAATTGGAAAGACGGTATTCGCCGCTCGGTCTTATTATCAGATCCGGGTCGGGCTGACCTGCGGTAAACAGGTGAGCGGATATATCATCCTCCGTGATTGCATCGGGCTTTATTTTTCCGTCCCTTACAAGCCCGGCAAGGGCTTTGACCGAGTGGAGGATTTCGTCTCTGCCGCCGTAATTTATCGCGAGGTTTACCCTCATGACATTTTTATCCGCGGAATCCTTTTCGAGGATATCGAGATTGCGCACTATGTCAGCCGGCAGCCCCTTCCTCTCGCCGAGCAGGTGAAACTGCAGGCCGCGCTGTTCATTCTCTTTTTCTCTTTCGTTGGCCTCTTTGAGATAATCGCGGAAAAGCTTCATTATGGCCGCGACCTCTTTGGGAGGTCTGCGCCAGTTTTCGGTGGAAAAGGCATAGAATGTCATACATTCTATGCCAATGTCTGCACCGTAATTACATATTTTGCGAAAGACATCGGCGCCGGCCTTGTGACCTTCGGTTCGTTCCAGCCCGCGCTTTTTTGCTCATCGTCCGTTGCCGTCCATTATTATGCCGATATGCTTCGGCAGGGACAGCCCGTCTAACTGTTCACGAGTCATAGCAGATTAAACCGTCATTATTTCCGTTTCTTTATCTTTTGCGGAGGTATCGATTTCCTTGATGTATTTGTCTGTAAGATCCTGAATATCCTTCTCAAGATCGTCAAGGTCATCCTCGGTAATCTCGGAAGCTTTTTCCATCTTCTTGGCCTTTTCTATGGCATCCCTGCGGATGGAGCGGATCGCGACTCTCGAGCTCTCCGCCATGTTGCGGACATCCTTGCTCAGCTCCTTGCGGCGCTCCTCTGTGAGCTGGGGGAATATGAGACGGATAACAACGCCGTCATTCTGGGGATTGATGCCGATATCGGATGCCTGGATTGCCTTCTCGATGGACTGGATTGTGGATTTATCCCAGGGCTGAATTGTGAGGATTCTCGCCTCGGAAACGGAAACCGCCGCCATCTGGTTGATGGGAGTCGGAGTGCCGTAATAGTCAACCCTGATTTTATCGAGAACATTTGCGTTTGCTCTGCCCGCGCGGAGCTCGGAATACTCCTGATTGAGGAGCTTTACTGTCTTCTGCATTTTTTCTTCTGTGTTTGTAAGTAAAATATCCATAATATCCTCCCGTTTATTGTTTAACAGACTAATGTTCCTATATTTTCGCCGCAGACCGCCCTGACTATATTTTCGGGGTCGCTGAGGTTGAAAACAAGTATTTTGATATTGTTGTCTCTGCAGAGTGAAGCGGCTGTGGCATCCATGACCTTCAGATCTTTTTCGAGAACCTCGGAATGACTTATCCTGTCAAATTTCACGGCATCGTCAAATTTGTTGGGGTCTTTGTCATAGACACCGTCAACATTGGTCGCCTTGAGGATTACCTCGGCATTGATCTCCGCCGCCCTGAGCGCCGCGCAGGTATCGGTTGAGAAGAAGGGGTTTCCGGTGCCGGCTCCGAAAATGCAGACTCTGCCTTTTTCGAGATGTCTGACGGCCCTGTTTCTGATATATGGCTCGGCAAACTGCTTCATCTCAATGGCGGTCTGAACTCTCACATTCACGCCCAGCTGTTCGAGAGTGTCGCAGAGCGCCAGGGAATTCATAACCGTCGCGAGCATTCCGATATGGTCGGCTCTCGTGCGATCCATATTACCGCCGCTGCGTCCTCTCCAGAAGTTTCCTCCTCCGACAACGAGGCCTACCTGAACTCCCATATCATTCAGCTTTTTGACCTTCTCGCAGATTGAGCCGATGACGTCAAAATCAAAGCCGTGATTCTTTTCGCCCGCAAGAACTTCGCCGCTGATTTTAAGAAGTATTCTCTTGTAAACCGGCTGCAAGGCAATCCCCCCTATATTAATATTAATTGTGTTTTATATTTTATATTATTTTCTTCATACTGTAAAGCGATTTTTGAAATATTACAAAAAAGTTTACAAAGGCATATCAGGGTATTGAGAATTGCCGCATTATGGGTTATAATACACGGTAATACTGCATAAGGAGTGGTCATATTGAAGAACCTCATCCTGAGAAACACACCCGATATCGCCGGTATGTTTGAGCTGCGGGATACAGACAGCATAAACGGTCTCAACAACTACGAGGTCTTCTGCGAAAACGGTAAAATCGTAATCTGCGGAGACTGCAAGATAAGCCAGGCCATGGGCTATTATGAATATCTCAAAAAAATCTGCGGCGTAAATTATTCACACTGCGGAAACACCCTGCTTAACGTGAAAGAAGCTCCTCTTTTTGACGGAGTTATAAAGAAAACCATTCCGCAAAAAAGAAGGGTGTGCTTCAATTACTGCACTTTCGGCTACTCCATGGCTTTCTGGAAATGGGAGCAGTGGGAAAAAGAAATCGACTTCATGGCAATGAACGGAATCAATATGCCTCTCTCGACAGTCGGCACCGAGGCGGTCTGGTACTACACCCTGCGCGATTTCAAATACAGCGAGGTCGGCGCGCTGAGATTTCTCAGCGGACCCGCATTCTGGCCCTGGCAGCTGATGAATAACATCGAAAGCTATTTCAATCTGACCGATGTGAAATATATTGAGAGCAGGGCTGAGCTCGGCAAAAAAATAATCGACCGCGAGGTCGAGCTGGGTATGACTCCCATACAGCAGGGCTTTTCCGGTATGGTGCCCAAAAATCTCAAAAAAGCGCCCGGCTTTGACAAAATCCGCATGAGCATGGTAAAAGGCTGGTGCAATTTTCCGATAACTTTTCAGCTTGACCCGACCGATCCCGCTTTCAAAAAAATCGGAACGGCGCTGCTGAAAAAACAGCGGGAGCTTTTCGGGGCTTTTCACTATTACGCCTGTGACCCGTTTCATGAAAACGAACCCTCGGTAAAGCTTAAGGATTACCTGCACAAGGTAGGCAGGGCAATAGACAGTATGTATAAGGAGTTTGACCCCGAATCGGTGTGGGTAATGCAGAGCTGGTCTCTCAGAGAGCAGATTGTAAAAGCTGTGCCCGCGGGCAGGTTGCTCATACTTGATATCGACGGCTCAAAGCACTCGAAGAATGAGGAATTCTGGGGGCATGACTTTGTGCTCGGAAACATCCACTCCTTCGGCGACAGAAACACCCTTCACGGCTCAATCAAAGCACTTGCGGATAATGCCTATTCAAAGGTTGAGACCCCGAACTGCGTGGGCACCGGTCTTTTCCCCGAGGGTATATACCAGAATCCGCTTTACTATGATCTGCAGTATAAGATGCTTACGGAGGCAGGTCCGGTCAGCCTTGAACCCTGGCTCGATGACTATGCCGAAAGAAGATACGGCAGCAGTGACATAGCGCTGAAGGAAGCTGTCAGGAATCTCTATGCCTCCTGCTACAGCGAAAAATGCACCGGCAGGGAAACGGGCTCTCCGGTAGCTCTCAGACCCACAACAAACTTCACTCACACGGCTCCCAATGATTTCAGGGAGCTGAGATACGATAACAAAATCCTTTTTGAGGCGCTGAAAAACCTGCTCAGCGTGAAGGAAAAGAGAGAGTCTCTCAAGGACGGATATATATTTGACGTCTGCGATATTGCAAGGCAGGTGCTCAGCAACTACGCCGGAGTGCTCTATGACAGGGTTATGGAGGGATTCAACAATCGTGATCTGTCGCTATTTGAGAGGTCGGCAAACGGTTTCCTCAAAGTCTGCGAAGAGATGGATGAGCTGCTTCAGACAAGACCCGAGCTCACGCTTCATTATCATCTTGAGCAGGCAAATTCTCTCGCCGTCAACGAAAAGGATAAAGAGAATTTCGAGCTTAATCTGCTCGCCCAGGTCACCGTCTGGGGACCTATCGGAAACCCGGTCAACTTTGACTACGCCTGGAAGGAATGGGGAGGCCTCATAAAGACATATTACGCAAAAAGATGGCAGAGCTTCTTTGAAATGCTCGCTTACAGATTCCCGCACAGAGGCAAATTCTCAACCGTAACCAAAAAACAGTATAACGACAGGAATGTTTACCGCAGCCCGTTCTATAAATCTTATGCCGAATTTGAACAGAACTGGCTCAGGACCGCGGACCCGGAACCGCCGTCGGATGCAGACACGGTTGAAATCGCCGCGCATCTCGCGGAAAAATATCAGAATAAAATATAATATTAAAAGAGGCTGCCGTTAACCGGCAGCCTCTTAATTATATATGATTAATTTTTGCCTGATACAAGATTTGTAAGAATGCCTTCAAGAGTCTCAAAGAGCTTGACTCTGATCTTCCAGATAAGATCATTTATGCCTGATTCGTCAAACTTCTGCGATCTCGGAGTAAGCCATACCGTGAATCTGACGATGAAGAGCATGAGCCTTGCCATGAAGCCGTCTTTGAAATCGCCGTGAATTCCTTTTGTATAGAAATCGGAATATACTGTATAAGTATCTTCGGTTCCTTCAATCTGTCTCTCGGTGAATATCATATACTGCTCGGGAAGGTCTTTGCCGTCACCGTAGAGCTCGGCAGTCGGGCCGTAAACCTCTTTGGCAACCTTTGTGAAATCGTAACCCTTCATGGTCTTCTTGTGCTGGCTGACAGGGTCAACGATAATCATACGGTAAATCTTGACTGTGTCGGGGTTGGGAAGCATCTCACCGCAGTGTGTGCATTTGCCCTGACCGGCCTTGTAAATATTGTAGATGGATGTGTCACCGACCGCGTTGCCGCATTTCGGGCACTTGAAGGTGTAGAATGCGGCGAGAAGAACGCCTTCGTTTGCGGGATCGTCAACGTTTGTCGCGTCAACTATCGCGGGCTCTTCCTTGCCGGTAATCTCATTGACCTTGGTGGGAATTTTGTCAATGGTATAAACCTCTTTACTCATGATACCGTACATTGCGGGAGCAAGTGAACCCCATGCGAAATTGCCGGCATTGTAATCGGCGGCTGTAGCGCTCCTGAGTCTCTCATCAGCTTCAAAGTCATAATCGCCTGAAGCGGGAGGATTGACGGGCGTCACGGGAGTGTCGGGCTCGTCGGGCTTCGAAGGTTCGGTGTTTGTAGCCGGTTTATCCGGCTTTGAGGGCTCGGTGGATGTCGCGGCATCGGTGGATGTTGATGCCGGAGTTTCGGGGTCTGTGGATGTTGATGCCGGAGTTTCGGGCTCGGTGGATGTCGCGGCATCGGTGGATGTTGATGCCGGGGTTTCGGGCTCGGTTTCGGTCGACGCATCAGCGGGAGTTGATGCTTCTTCCGGAGTAGCCGCGTCTGTGGGAGTGGATGCGTCTGAAGATGATGCGGCATCTGTGGGAGTTGCCGTTTCTTCGGTAATTACATCAGGTGCCGAAGTGTCTGCAACTGCCGGTAATACTACGCTGAATACAAGAATAACAGCGATTGCTGAAGCGAGTATTTTTTTAATTTTCAAAATAATCAACCTGCTTTCTCTTCAATAATGGGAACAGGTCCCTCGAATCGATTT
>CADBOL010000098.1 GCA_902796295.1 Oscillospiraceae bacterium | reverse complement strand
TGTAAAGACCACACGTGAAGAGAAAGTTTCCGTTGATACAGGATTTTTTGCAAAGATAATAGCATTCTTCAGAGGGCTTTTCGGAAGTCTGCCTGTCTATGAAGATAACAGCCGTAAATAAGATAAAATGATTAACGCCGTGCTTTTGCACGGCGTAGCTTTTTACCCGGAATCTCGAAAAGAAATCTTCGTTTATTATGATTCGATTGAATAATATAATCCGGAGGTAAGCGGATATCAACTGCTAACTGCTCATTGCTAACTGCTAATTTAAAACGCCGCCCATCCGGGCGGCGTTTTGATATCCTGAATTATCAGTCTTTTTTGATTATATCATTGATGAGGTTGTAGAATTCATTCTCATCAAAGTTTTCTTCATCGGCTGCGGGAGCTGCGGGCTTGCCTGCCTTGGGGATTGAGGGAGCAGCGGGGGCTGATGAGGAAGAAATTTCATCCTCCGGATTGAAGGTGGGAATCGAAGGATTGGAGCCGCCCTTCTTGGGAGCCGAAGGCTTCGTGAAATCAACCGGAGTTGCCTTTGAAGCGGTATAGAAGGGATTGACAGATGCGGACTTGGGATCGTTTTTGTCATTGTCAAATCCTGTGGCGATTACCGTAATAACGAGCTCGTCATCAAGATCGGGATTAAATACGATACCCCAGGTGATGTTTGCGTCTTCTGCGGCGCTCTGAGTGATAATCTCGGCCGCGTTTTCAATCTCTTCGATGTCGATATCTTCCGAAGCTACAAAGGAAATGATGATTCCCTTTGCGCCTGCTATTGATGTTTCAAGAAGCGGGCTTGAAATAGCTTGGTTTGCTGCTGCAACGGCTTTGTCTTTGCCCTTTGCGGAGCCTACACCCATATGAGCGTAGCCGGCGTCTTTCATAACGCTTGTTACATCGGCAAAGTCAAGGTTGATGAAGCCGGGAACGGTGATGAGCTCCGAGATGCTCTTGACGCCCTGAAGAAGGACTTCATCGGCTGTTGCGAAAGCGTTGACAGCCATGGTTGTTTTATTGCCGCCGTGAAGGAGCTTCTGGTTGGGGATAACGATGAGAGAGTCAACATTCTTGACGAGCTTGTCGATGCCGTCAAGAGCTTCTTTCATCCTTCTCTTGCCTTCCCAGTTGAAGGGCTTTGTGACAACGCCTATTGTCAGAGCGCCCTGCTCTTTGGCAATCTCTGCAATGATGGGAGCCGCGCCTGTGCCGGTGCCGCCGCCCATACCTGTGGTGACAAAGACCATATCGGTGCCCTTGATGGCGGACTCTATGGCTTCTCTGCTCTCTTCGGCTGCTGCTGCGCCGATTTCGCTTCTGCCGCCTGCGCCCTGACCGTGGGTGGTCTTTTCTCCTATCTGAATTTTATGTGTAGCCTGTGACTTTGAAAGCACCTGCTTATCGGTATTGACAGCTATGAATTCAGCTCCCTGAATACCTCTTTCAATCATCCTGTTGACAGCGTTTCCGCCGCCGCCGCCTACGCCTATAACTTTAATCTGAACGGCACTCTCGTATT
Source organism: Oscillospiraceae bacterium (assembly GCA_902796295.1). Lineage (GTDB taxonomy): Bacteria > Bacillota > Clostridia > Oscillospirales > Acutalibacteraceae > CAG-177. Next base: position 11,848 of record CADBOL010000098.1, on the reverse strand, counting down.
CGTTGTCAATTTCAAACGCCATTTATCTTACCTCCAAGAAATATGTACAAATAGATATATCTCCAAAGATTATAATACTACCTTATAATATCATAACGAAAATGAAAATACAATATAAATTTTCAAAAATTTGTTTTTTGTATTATTTCATAAATATCCGGCAAAAATCAGGCGGGATTTGTATCCGTTATTGATGCTTCTTCCTGCGCGGATGTACCGGTAGCGGCAGAGTCGGGGTTTTCCTGCGCGTCGCTTCCGGTTGCGGTTTCGGGAGGAGCGATTATTTCATCAGCCTTTTCGAGGAATGCTGTTATCTCCGGAATGTCTTCCATGTCATCGGGTGAAAAGACGGCTTTTTTGCTTATGCTCAGGTCAAGTACGCCGTACTGAGCGGGGGAGAGCTTATTTTCTTCATCAATGGATTTTTTGGCAAGCGATATCTTTTTTGAAATGTTGCCGGTGTCGCCGAGTCTTACGAGAATTCTGCCGTCATATATAAAGTATATGGCGTTAAGATCGGAGACATTTATAACGGATATGTTTTTGAATTCTTCATTTTCGGCCGAGGCATATATTTCCGTGAGCACCGTCTTTGTCGGGTCCTCGCCGACCTTGGCGCTGAAATTCAGGGGCTTTCCCATCTCATAGGTTGCTATTCCGCTGCATTCAACCGGTATTACGCCCGAAGGCACAGCCGATGCCGCTTCAAGCATTTTGAGGTCTTCGTTTGTGACTGCAAAAACTCTGCCCGATAGCTCGACGGCAAATGTCTTTTTTGCCGTTTCCGCTTTTACGCTCAGGGTTTTGGGAAACTTTTTTGTGATTGTTACATTGTCTGTGTAGGGGAGTACCGTCTCCACATATTCCGCGAGCCCTTCGGTGTCAACTGTAAACATGCTTCTGCCTGCGGACTGAGAGAGCATGTTTCTGATTTCATCCTGAGAATACGGTGTTTCGCCTTTTATCGAGATTGTTTCAACTCTGCAGAAAATGAAAGCAAGCACAGTCAGCGCGATTATTGCCGCCATGGCAAAAATCACGCCGCCCACAATCATTTTTCTTCTTTTTCTGATTCTTTTTATTTCCGCTTTGGTTTTTCCGGATGATTTGCTCATATTATTTACCGTCTATGAGCCCGCACAGCGTGTTGTAGATACGCTCCGTGGCGTCAATCACCGCCATATCCCTTGCGTTTTTACCGAGCTGTGAAAGCTTTTCCCTGTCAGCCAGGAGAGAGTTTACGGTTTCGGTCAGCTTTTCGGGAGTGAGGTCTTTTTCTTCTATTATCAGCGCCGCTCCGTTATTGACAAGAGCCATTGCGTTATGATACTGATGGTTTTCCGCAACATAGGGCGAGGGGATAAGTATGGAGCCCTTGCCTGTTGCCTGAAGCTCGCTGAGAGTGCTTGCGCCGGACCTGCAGATAACGAGATCCGCGGCTGGCAGACATTTAGGTATATCTATATACTCCGTAATCCTTATGTTATCGTGATTGGAGAGATCAACGCCCGCTTCTTCAAGTCTGCCGGTGAAATCCGTTCCGTTTTTGCCGGTGGCGTGAAGAAACACACAGTCATTATCGTTTGCTTTGGCGCAAATCATTCCGAATACCGCGTCATTGACCGGCTTTGCGCCGAGTGAGCCGCCCATCGAAAGGATGAGAGGAAGACCGCCGAGATTGAGATTTTTCCTGCATTCCTCTGCGTCTGCCGAGAGAATGTCTCCTCTTATCGGAAGCCCGGTGACAGTTACCGGGTTTTTGGGTTTCATATACTGCGCCGCTTTTTCGCTCGTGAGCATAACTCTGCCCACTTTTTTTGCCAGGGCTTTGTTTGTGACGCCCGGGAATGCATTCTGCTCGTGAATAGCGGTGGGTATCTTCATTTTTGCCGCCATCCTGAGCACGGGTCCGCTGACATATCCGCCGAATCCTATGACGAGATCCGGCTTGAATTTCTTAATGATCTTTTTTGCCTGAGAAGATGATCTCAGGAGCTTTGAAAGCGTAACCAGGTTATGTTTTATATCTTCGGGTTTGAAAGAACGGTAAAAGCCCTGTATATCGATGAATTCGATGTTGAATCCCGCTTTGGGTACAAGGGTTGCCTCCATCTTTTCCTTTGTGCCGACAAAGAGTATTTCGGCATCGGGATTCTTTTCTTTTATATAGCCCGCAGTTCCGAGAGCGGGGTTTATGTGACCGCCCGTGCCGCCTGCGGCAATGAGAATTCTATCTGCTTTTAACATCTTTTACACCTCTGCTGTCTTTTGAAACTCCGAGCACAAGGCCCATACTCGCGAGGGAGAATACCATCGAAGTACCTCCGTCGCTGAAAAACGGGAGCGAGATTCCCGTATTCGGAAGCACCGATGTGGCAACCGCCACATTGAGGAGCACCTGAAGTGCCATCTGCGTGCTGATACCGAGCACAAGGAGTGAGCCGTAATAGGTTCTTGAGTTATTGGCTATCTTGAATCCCTTGTAAACGAGAAATCCGAAAAGCGCGAGCATAAGGATCGCGATGAAGAAACCGCCTTCCTCCGCGAGCACGGCAAAGATAAAATCGTTTGCCTTTTCGGAAAGATTGTTTACCTTCTGACCCGACTGACCGAATCCCACTCCAAGGAGACCGCCCGAGCCGATACCGTAAAGAGACTGAAGAATCTGTCTTGCGTCTCCGAGCCGTTCCTTGGCAGTGAAGTTTCCGCCTGAGAGAACTTTTTTCCAGATAAGTATTCTGTTTATCTGGTATTCGTGGATTCCCGGCACCCTGAGCAGTACCGTAGGTTTCCACACGACAATCAGAAGCACGGCAATGATGACGGCGGTGACAAAAGCAAAATTCCTTTTAGGCATATCGCCGTACCACATCATTGCATATCCTATTCCCATAAAGAGAATCGCTCCGGAAAGGTGGCTTTCGAGTATAAGCATTACGCCGAATACTCCGGTGATTATGAGAAAAGCCCAGAACTGCTTGCCGGAATTATGATTCTTTTTGTATTTATCTATAAGATAAGCCATCCACATTATAAAAGCTATCTTTGCGATTTCAGAGGGCTGAAAGAAAAACAGACGTCTGTGCGTGCCGTTGTAGTCTGTCCTGAAAAGAACCGCAATCAGCAAAAGAAAACACAACGCGACAAACGCCGAGGATAATTCCTTGTAAACATTTACATTTACGTGAGCCACAATAAGCATGACAAAAATGCCTATCACGGCAAAAACAAGCTGCCATAAATTTTCATAGCTTGCGGAGTAATGGGTGGCAAGGCCGAAGACAGTCAGTCCGGTTACTATGAGAAAAAATGTCTTATCCATTCTGCCGCCCTTGGAAAAGAAGGGGGAAAGATTACCAAAGCCCCTGAAAATCTGGAGAAATTCGGGCTTTATATATTTATAGTAGATAATGACAAGTTTTTGAAGTAACCCTGTATTCTGCTTCTGACTGCTTTCCACCGGTTCACCCCCGTTTCTCTAATATTTCATATAATCCGTTTATTACATCTTCAAGTTTCATGCCACGGCTTGCTTTGAAAAGAACGGCGTCGCCCTCTTTAAGAGTATCGGCGAGAGCTGCCGTGAGCTCCGGCTTAGTGTCAAAGCGCCTGACATCGCGAACCCCTTTTTCCTCCGCTTTATCCGCGGTAAATACGGAGTTTTCCCCGTATGTGAAGAGAATGTCAATCCCGTTTTCCGCCGCATATCCTCCGACCGCTTCATGAGCCGTGCGGCTGTAGCTGCCGAGCTCGAGCATATCGCCGGTAACCGCGATTCTTCTTGCGCAGTTCATATTACCGAGAACCGACATCGCCGCCGCCTGTGAGTCCGGGCTGGCGTTGTAGCAATCCTCGATGAAGGTCATGCCGTATTTTTTTACAATTCTCTGACGCATTCCGGTTGTTTTATATTCTTTGAGCGCTTCAAAGGATTCTTCCGGGCTTATGCCCGTGAGATAACCCGCCGCTGCGGCGGAGAGTGCATTATAGATGTTGTGGCGGCCCGTAAAGGGTAGGCATGCCTTTACGGCGCCGCCTTTGAAACAGCACGTGAAAACTGTTTCAACATCAGTGGAGGTAATTTCTTGCGCCCGGAAAGCGCAAGCGGAGTTTTCAATACCATAATAAATTACGGGATGTTCACCCGTATTTGCCTTTGAGAGCATATCGTCGTCGCCGTTGAGAATCAGGGGGGATTTATCACTCATTCCCTCAAGAATCTCAAGCTTCGCTTTAAGTATGCCCTCGCGTGAGCCGAGATTTTCTATATGCGACACACCTATATTGGATATGACCGCGATATCGGGCTTCACCGCCTGTGTGATTCCGGATATTTCGCCGAAATGGTTCATTCCCATTTCTATGACGGCTGCCCTGTGTGATTTTTCAAGATTGAAAAGCGTGAGGGGAACTCCTATTTCGTTATTCTGATTTCCCTCGTTTTTAAGCGTCTTGTATTTTGATGACAGGACGGTGTAAATCATCTCTTTGGTGGATGTTTTTCCGACGGAGCCCGTTACGCCGACAGTCTTTATATCAAAGAGACTTTTATAATATCCGGCGATTTTAAGCAGGGCCCGCTTTGTGTCATCAACAATTATCTGTCTTTCACCGAGTCCGCAGTCTCTGTCAACCACGGCGCACAGGGCTCCGTTTTTGACTGCACCCGCGGCAAATTCATTGCCGTCAAAGTTTTCGCCCTTAAGAGCTATGAAAAGACAGCCGGCTGTAATCTTTCGGGTGTCGGTGCATATTGTATCGAATTTTCCCTCAAGCGCCGATACCGAGCCGGCAGCGCGCGCCGTTTCTTTGAATGACAGAGGAATCATAACGTATTTATTTCAAAAGACTTGAAATAATCTCTCTTTCGTCATAATGGATTTTACCGTCGGAAAGAATCTGATATGTCTCGTGGCCTTTGCCCGCGAGCAGTATCACATCTCCTTCACCGGCGGCAGACATCGCCTTGGCGATTGCCTTTGTTCTGTCGGGCTCGACTATAAGCTTTGCCGTGTGGCGTTTGCTCGCGCCTGCCAGAATATCGTCGATTATCGCCCTTGGATCTTCGGAGCGGGGATTATCCGAGGTGATAACCGCCGTATCCGCAAGATTGGCCCCGATTTCTCCCATTATGGGTCTCTTGGTTTTGTCTCTGTCGCCGCCGCATCCGAAGAGAGCGATAATCCTGCCGGGTGTCACTTCCCTGAGCGCGGTTATGGCGTTTTTGAGACTGTCGGGTGTGTGGGCATAGTCTATTATCATCGTGTACGGGGTATCTGTCGGGACAACTTCCATCCTGCCGGGCACTCCGTGTGAATTTTTAACCGCCTCGATGGTTTTTTCAAAGTCCATACCGAGCTCAAGCATACAGACTATTGCCGACATGGAGTTGTAAATGCTGAATTTACCGGGAACCGGGAAAAACACTCTGCCTATGTTGTCGTTGCTGACAAGCTCATATTTGACACCGGACGCGGTGAGCTTGACTATCTTGGCGGAGTAGTCGCTTGTATCCTGGTTTACCGAGTAAGTGATTTTGCGGCAGGGGGTATCCGACATCATATAGTCTGCCGCCTCATCATCAATATTGAATATTCCTGTTTCGGCGTTTTCAAACAGAAGATGCTTTGCCCTTCTGTAATTCTCAAATGTCTCGTGGTAGTCGAGATGATCCTGAGTGAGATTGGTGAATACGGCGCTCTTGAATTTAATTCCGTCGACTCTGCGCTGGTCAAGCGCCTGGGAGCTTACCTCCATAACGCAGTATTCACAGCCGTTTTTCACCATAGTGTCAAACAGAGCAAAGAGTTCCGAAGGGTCGGGGGTTGTGAGAGAAGCGGGAGTTTCCTCACCGTTGCCGAGTATATTCTTGACTGTGCCTATCATGCCGGTTTTGTGACCGAGCGCTTCGAGTGAAGACTGAATGACAAACGAGGTTGTGGTTTTGCCGTTTGTGCCTGTTATACCTATAAGTTTCAGGCGTCTCTCCGGATGATTGTAAAAAGCGGAACAAAGGAGCGTATATGCGCTCCTTGTATTCTCAACAAGAATCTGATTTCTGAGGCCGAGATCGCGCGAGACAACCGTCGCCGCGGCTCCCGATTCCATCGCCTCACGGGCTTTGGTATGCCCGTCAAAGCGCTTTCCCTCTATGCATACGAATATACACCCGGGCACTATTTTCGAGGAGCTGTCGGTTATTGAGGTAACCTCTCTGTCCTCAAATGCTCCGGTTATATTCAGATCAGATAACAATTCGGAGAGTTTCATTGTAATTCCTCGCTTAGTCTTCGGTGCTGTCGCCTATATTTTTATAAGTTTTGAAATAAACCGTGATTATTGTTCCGTATTCCGCCGTGGTGCCTGCCTCGATATTCTGCTCATAAGATATTACGTCTGAGCTTGTATTGCCCGACACTCTTACATTGAGACCTTCTGAGGCGGCGTATTTCTGCACGGCTTTGACACTCATTCCCGTAAGATCGGGAACGGTAACCTCAAGCCTGTCTTCCTTATTATCGGTAGTGTAGAGAGCCACGACTCCGCCCTGGGGAATAGTCTGGCCGCCGGTGGGGCTCTGATTGATTACGGTGCCGCCGGATCCGATAACCCTGACATTGAAGCCCTTCTTTTCGAGCTTTTCCTTTGCCTGAGCTATTTCCTGCCCGATAACACCGGGCGTGGTCGTGTCAAGCTGCGACTGCTCTTTTTCGGTGTACTGTCTCTCAACTCCGAGATATTCGAGCGAGCCTTCCATAATCTTTGCCGCCCAGGGGGCGCAGACGGTTGAGCCGTTCATTTCGCTTGCGGGCTCATCCACTATAAGAAGCAGGGCGATTTCGGGATTGTCAGCCGGAGCAAAGCAGGCGAATGATGCGATGTATGTGCCCGAGAGCTGATACTTCTGCGTTGTTCCCGTTTTACCCGCAATCCTGTAACCGGCGACATAGCCGTTTCTGCCGGTACCGCTTTTACAGACGTCTTCCATCATCGAAGCGACCTCGGAGGCCGTGCTCTTTGAGATGACCTGGCGTCTGACGGTGGGCTGTGTTTTCTTTATGATATTGCCGTCGGCATCAATCTGCTCATCCACAAGATACGGTTGCATAAGATAGCCGCCGTTTGCTATGGCGGAAACGGCCGTGATCATCTGTATGGGGGTGATGCTGAAAGTCTGGCCGAAAGATTCGCTCGCCAGGGAGACGTTTGTAAGCTGGTTTACCGTGTAGTATATCGGGCTTGCCTCTTCAAGACTTTCAATTCCGGTTTTTTCGGTGAATCCGAAAGCTCTGAAGTATTCAAAGAATTTTTCTGCACCCAGCTTCAGGCCCAGTCTTATAAAAAACGGGTTGCATGAATTCATAAGACCGTGCCTGAGATCCTGCGTTCCGTGACCTCTCGCAAAGTGGCAGTTGAATACCCTGTCTTCAACCTTCACTGAGCCGATGCAGGTGTAGGTGTAGTCGTCTTCAAGAATGTTTTCTTCTATTGCCGCCGAGGCGAGAAAAATCTTGAAAACGGAGCCGGGGTGGTAGGTTTCGGAATAAATGTAATTATTCCATTGCTCGAGCATATAGAAATAGCCGAGCTTTTTCGAGTGCATCTCAAGACGTTTCTCATAATCCTTTTCGGTCATGATTTCGCTGAGCTGCTTCTCGCCGTCGGGAACGTTTTCAAGATACTCTTCAAGGTCATCGTATCTTTCGTTCTCGACGAGTCTGTTGAGTCTGCGCTGATAGTAGCTGTTTAATTCCCTCGGGTTGCTGAGGTCATAACCTCCCTTGTAAGCGATGGAATCCATCGCAAGGACAGCTCCCGTTTTAACGTTCATCATGATACCGTAAGCGCCTATGCCGCCGCTCCACTTATACATATCCTCCATATTCTCACTGAGAATATTCTGAAGATTTTCGTCGAGCGTCAGTTTCAGGCTCACTCCGTCCGATGCCTCATAGACAGTCTGAGTATCATCGTCCAGATTGCTGCCGTAGGTGGTTTTTCTGCCGTCTTTGCCGGCAAGCAGCGAATTACAGTATCTTTCAATACCCGCAACTCCGTCGCCGTCCGAATTAACGGAACCGACAGCGGATGAGGCGAATTCTCCCATGGGGTAGTAGCGCTTACTGTCTTGCTCGAGCCCCATAACGTTGCTGTATTTGTATTTCCTTGTGACAGGCTCGCCTTTCGAGTTTGTCACGGTTTTTTTATAAACTCTGTGCATAAGGCATTCGCCGTTTTCATCCTTTGAGCCTTTGCCGCAGTTTACGAGTTTCTTTTCGGAGAGCTCCATCTGTGTCTTTACATCTTTTTTATGAGATATGACAAGCTCGTCCGGATTTGAGGAGACCTCTGTTTTTGTGAGCTCCATGAGCTCATCATAATCAAGCTTCAGAGTGTCGGCAACATCTTTGCACACCTGCTGTCTGAAGCTCTCGTCTGTCATCTCTTCGGGTATGAGATAAAGCTTCCACGTCTGTGCGCTCTGGGCGATAACAGTGCCGTTTGCGTCATAAATCGCGCCTCTTTTGGCGGGGATTATCTCATCTGTCCACTGAGAGTTTGTGGCGTTTTTCTTATACTGGTCCGAGTTGAAAATCTGTATATCCGCAAGTCTTACGGTTACTACAAGGGTGGCGAGCGCGAGAATAAGAGCCGCAACACGGGTTCTGGATCTGAGATCAGCTCTCGGATTCACATACTGCTTATCCATTTTGCCCGCCTCCTGTTTCCAAAAATGTAAATATGCTGTCCCAATTTTTGTTGAGACAGCATGGTCACGAGCTTAATCTGCTCATGTATCTACAGACGAAGCCTTACCGCCAGCTACCACTACCTTGTCGCCATCCCTGTCTTCAAAGTAGTGAATCTGATAACGCTCCGCTTGTTGCATTCCTAAGACCGTCACAGCGTATTTTTGTATTTTATCAGCCGAAATAATTGAGCCTAATTCAGCGTTGAGACGGACGTTTTCTGCTTTTGCCTGGCTGACCTCACCGGACAGCTTTGAAATCATCTTATCGTTTTCCACGATCTGTTTATTAAGGAATATAACCGAGGAAAGCATTGTGAATACCACAATGAGCGCGGCGACTATTGCAATCGCTATCCTTGTTTTATTAAGGGATTCCTCAATAGTTACGCGCTTTTCAATCTGCGGTTTATATTCCCGCTCACGCCTTTCGGGCGGATAATCGTACTCCGAAATCTTCGGGGCGGCAGTGGACATATTAATATTGAATTGAGGGACGTAATCAAAATCGTCCATACACTGCCCTCCTTGAAGATTTTTTATGTAATCAGAACAGCTTCTCGGCCGTTCTGAGCTTTGCAGAGCGGGCTCTCGGGTTTTCTCTGATTTCCGCGTCTGACGGCGTGACAGGCTTCAGGAGCTTTGCCCTCGGCTTTTTGCCGCACACGCATACCGGGAAATTCTTCGGGCAGGTGCATCCCTGAGCAAGAGGGCTCAGAGCTCTTTTGACCGCCCTGTCTTCGAGAGAATGAAATGTGATTATACTCAGTCTTCCGCCGGGTTTGAGACAGTCGAACATATCTTCGACCGCTTTTTCAAGCCCGTCCAGTTCACCGTTAACGTAGATTCTCAGCGCCTGGAAGGTTTTTCTTGCAGGGTGTGAGTCGCGTCTTGCCGCCGCGGGGTAGGCGTTGCTGACGATTTCCGCGAGCTCAAGAGTCGTTTTGATGGGCGAAGAAGCTCTTTCCCTTACTATTGCGGCTGCAATACGCGGGGCGAATTTCTCTTCACCGTAATCAAACAGAATTCTCTGCAGTTCTTCCTGAGGCAAAGTGTTGACGGCATCTTCAGCGCTCATTCCGTTCATACTCATCCTCATATCAAGGGGAGCATCTTTGTGAAACGAAAATCCTCTTGAAGCGTTGTCAAGCTGATGGGAGCTTACTCCAAGGTCTGCGAGAATTCCGTCTGCATTCGGTATCTGCAGACCTTGAAGTATTGATTTTATGAAAAAGAAGTTATTGTTTATTATATATACATTATTATATTGTGAGAATTTCTCATTGAGAACCGATATCGCCTGAGGATCGCGGTCAATGGCTACGAGCTTGCCGGTGGTCAGGAGCCCAGCTATAGCTCCGCTGTGACCACCTCCGCCCGCCGTGCAGTCAACATACAAGCCATCCGAGCATATGTTGAGTGCATTAATTGTTTCTTCAAACAGTACCGGTATATGAGAAAAGTTTGAACTTTCCATAAATCAGATTCTGGGAGAGATGTTGAAGTTGCTCAGATCGGGAAGCTCCTCTTCGGTAAACTGAGAATTCCAGTTGCTTTCGTTCCAGAGCTCAATCCTGTCGGGATTGTTGATTATGAGAGCTTCACCGTCAAGCTCGGCGAATTTCTGAAACTCGGGGCTTACGGTTATGCGCCCTGCCTTATCCATAACAGCCATATCGGTGTTTTCGACAAACAGGCGCTGAACTCTCGTGAGCATCGCTCCGCTGAATGATTTTGCGATGTTGTCATAAACAGTGAGATAATCTTCCTCGGAATACATTATTATACATTTGTCTCCCTGGAAGTTTTTCAGGAGATAGACCGTATTGCCGTATCTCGATCTGAACTTTGCGGGAATTGCCAGTCTGTTGACCTGGTCGAACTTTCTCAGCTCGCGGCCGCCGAAGCACTGCTGCTGAACTGCTGCCGGCATACGATTCATCTCCTTTCGTTAAGAATGGTAAAAAGTGGTTAAAATCCACAATCCTTCCCTTTTTGCCCCTTTATTATACATAAAGGATTTATAAAATGCAAGAGTTTTTTTAAATTTTTTTGATTTTTTTCATTCAGAATGCGATCAGAATGCGATTTCAGGCCGGTTTTGCCTGCGGATTTCAGGTTTTGAGCGCAAAAATTGCCTCCGGAGAAACTTTTTTGATTTTTTTCTTGCAATCGCCGAAAAAGTATGATATTATTACAAAACGTATGAAGAAGGAGGTGTAGATATGCCTAATATTAAGTCAGCCAAGAAAAGAGTTATCGTCAATAAGACAAGAGCTGCAAGAAACAAGTCTCGCAATACCGCGCTTAAGACCGCCATCAAAAAGGCTCACATAGCTGCTGAGACAAACGCCCCCGATAAAGAGGCCGTTATAAGAGAAGCTGTCAAGAAGGTCGATCAGGCAGCCGCAAAGGGTCTTATTCACAAGAATAATGCCGCCCGTAAAAAGTCAGCGCTTGCTAAGCTCGCAAAATAATTTATGCCTACGCCGTGGTTGTAAAATTTTTATGACCGCGGCTGTTAAATTGTTGACAAGGATATTTTTGTTTGATATAATGACTCTGTTAATGAGGAAAACCTCAAATAATAATTCAGGAGGACAAAATGGATACCATAAAGAAGATTTGCAAGATCGTTGCGATCGTAGTCGCGATTGCCGCCGCTGTTGCGGGCATCGTTTTATTCGTCAAGAAGCTTAATGAAAAGAAGAATGCTGAAGCTGACAGTGAGGAGAACTATGTTTCCTGCTCATGCTGCGAAGCGCCCGTTCAGTAAAGAAACCCGTATCCGGAGGCATAATTATAATGGTACTTGAAAAAATCATAGATATTATCAGTGAGCAGCTTGAGCTCGACAAGTCTGTTATCAAAGAGAGCTCAACTCTTGAGGGTGACCTCGGTGCAGGAAGTCTTGATCTGATTGATCTTGCGATGTCAATTGAGGATGAATTCAACATTGAGTTGTCCGAGGATGTCATCGAAAAGATACATACAGTCGGCGATCTTGCCAAGTATGTGGCTGCCAATAAGAAATAATAAAGACTTAAACCGCAATATCAGTTGATATTGCGGTTTTTTGAAAGCCGGATGGTGTTAAAT
>CADBOL010000097.1 GCA_902796295.1 Oscillospiraceae bacterium | reverse complement strand
GGTTCAAGTCCTGTTACCCGCACCATGAAAAAAGCAAGTCTGATGACTTGCTTTTTTCAACTAAATCCGTCCCGCGTACGGATGAAATCACTTCGTGATGAAATCCTCGCTCCGCTCGGATGAAATCCGCCTTCGGCGGGTTTGTGACGGATTTAATTTCACCGGATGCGTCAGCATTCGATTTCATCTGAGGCAAAGCCGATGATTTCACCGTGAGCATAGCGAACGATTTCATTAATTAATATGTGTACAGTTCCACACTTTTATCATTACTGTTTATCGGGATTGTCAGATATAAAAACGAGTCTCTTCGGAGTCTCGTTTTTATGATAAACGGGACTGTGTTCCTGCACAGCCTTAAATAATAATCGGGGCCCCGAAAAGTTGATAAACTTTTTGGGGAAAGGATGAGCAGCGAAGTGAGCGAGAGCACGGGCAGACAGAGATAAACAAGGTGCGTGCGCGAGTGATACGAAGCTTGCGAAGACGCGGTTCAAGTCCTGTTATCCGCACCGGAAAAAAGAGCATGCTTTTGCATGCTCTTTTTGATTTTATCAAACAGGTTCGGTTCCTGCACAGCCTTAAAAAACGGGGCTCTCGAAAAGTTGAAAACATTTGAAAATTTTAAAACTTTATTGTATTTTAAAAGAAATACTGTATAATAGTAATGTAATATGTTGAATTATGAAAAACCCGAAGAATGGAATAAACTTCTTATAAGTCTTGTATCCGGGAGGTGTGACGATGTCCGTTAAATCCATATTGCGAGGTCTTAAAAGCACATACCTTGATAATGAATCTGTCACGATTAAAGAGCAGCTCGGTTATGCCGGAGGAATCTTCGGCAACGCCATGGGTCAGGACAGCACCGATACGTTTGCCGATAAGTTTAACCGCAATTTTATGGGACTTTCTCCCAATATGCTTATTCTGAAGGGCAATATAAGTACAATTCTCGGTTTTTTTATTCCTCCGCTTGCGGGTACGCTTTATGATATGCCCGCTGTCGGCAAAAGAAGTCATTTGCGTACCGCCCTGATGATTGCTCCCGTTCCGTTTGCGATTACTTCAATGCTGATGTTTGTTGTTCCTACCGGAAGCAGTCTTTATAATTTTATCTGGACGATGTTTTTCAGCCTGTTTTTCTCTATAGCAGATACTTTCTTTGATATTGCGCTGAATACTCTCGGCCTGAAAATGGTCAGGAATCCGCCTGACAGAAAAAAGTTTTTTACCTTTGAGTCAATCGCTTCTACTCTCGGTTCAATGCTTCCCGGAGGAGTAATACCCGTGCTTGTAGGTCTGACTGATGATGCATCAAGGCAAAAATGGACTTATTTCTTTATTGCTCTTGGTTTCTGCATTATCGGTGTTGCCGCTATGTATGCTCCTTATATGACCATAAGCGAGAGGGCGGCGTTTTATGCTCCGAATGAAGAGGGCAGAAAGGAAGCGGAAAAGTATAAATTTGATAAACGCAATCTGACGGCAATTATTCATAACAGGCCGTTTGTAGTCTTGCAGCTTGCCAATTTCTTTGAAGTAATAAGACAGATTACATATAAGATTCTGCCGTTTTTCTATGAAGATACGCTTGACGCCTATTCACTGCAGACAATTGTCGGCACAATAAGCGGCGCAATTTCCTATGTCGGCCTCATGGCTGTTCCTTTTGTGGGCAAAAAAGTTTCCGCGAGAGGTATGCTTGTCGGCGGATACTCTTATACGGCATTTTTCTATGCGATTATATCATCTTTCAATTTCGGATTTTCCGTTGAAAAAATCAGAAAAAAGAAATGGATTATCGGCGCCTGTATTGCTCTTGCCGGTATGCCTAATGCCGCTCAGGGCGCGGCGAGAAAAATCATAACCGCCGATTCAACGGATTATATGGAGTGGTATTCAGAAAAAAGATTCGGAATACCCCTGCGCAGCGACGGTATGCTGAGCGCCTCGCAGAATATTCTCGGAAAATTCAATCTGCTCGTCAAAGAGAATCTGTATAATATACTGTTCAAAGTCATAAAGTATAAATCAAATGAACTTAAAGACGGGTCTAAACCCGTGCAGACCGATTCAACTCTGTCGGGAATATATATGATTACAACTGTATGCGGCCTTCTCGGCAATTTGCTTCCTGCTTTGTCATTCCTGCTTGATAATTACAGCGGCAAAAGAAAAGATAAGATATATGCCGAATTAATTGAGATGAGAAAGGCGAGAGAAATAATATCGGAGGAGTTTGAAAATGATTGATTATCATTCGGAAACGTCCGCTGCCGAACTTGTATTCAAAGGCATTTCTGTTTTGATTACAAATGAAGGAACAGGTATATGGCGTCTGAGAAGCAAAACAGACAGTACTTTTGATGAGCGCGGCGCCGCGCAGACTCTTTCCTGCGATCTCGGTGAAGAAATAAAGCTTTCTGATTTGCCGATTGAAACCGGAGAACAAAACGGTTGCCTTAAAATATCGGCTTCCGACGGATCGTATGTTTTGGCTGATTCAGACTGCATTGGTTTTTACAGCTCGGACGGAGTCTTAAAAAGAAAAGTTTCCGGAATCCGCTGTGAAGGCAATTCGTGCTTTGTTACTGTTGACGCTTTCCCCGATGAGAGATTATACGGCACCGGTGAAAGGTTTGACAGAGTGAATCAGAGAAATAAAAAACTGAATCTATACGCTATTGACAGGTGGTGTCAGACGAGGGGCAACAGCTATCTGCCGGTACCCGTCCTCCTGTCATCGCGCTCGGATATGGTTTTTATGAACAGATATGAACAATCGCTGTTTGATATTTGTTCATCTCAAAAGAATAAAATTAAAATCGAGCAGAAATACGCCCCTGCGGACTTATACTTTTTTATCAGCGATTCTGCGGCCGATAATATCACCTCATACTGCCGGCTGACAGGCTTTGCTCCAATGCCTCCGGATTGGTCATTCGGAACTCTTGTATGCCGTTATCATCCGGAGTTTTACACCAAAGAGGGCGTGTTTTCCATGATTGATGAGATGGAAAAAAACGGCTTTCCCTGGAGCGCGGTTATTCTTGAGGGATTCCGGCCTTATCAGGTTGAAAAACTGCCTGAGCTCAGAGAAATCAGCGACAGAGTTCATTCCCTGGGCAAAAAGGTTATGCTTTATGAGCAATGCGGAAGATTTCCGAAGGATGCAGACAAGCTTTTCGGGCTTGATGATTCATACGCTGTATCATCAGATTCCGGAGTTGAGCTTGATGAGACGAGTTCATATAACAAACTTGACAATTTCAATAAAAAGAAGATGCGCTGTATCGATCTCACTTCTCAGAGAAGCAGAGATAAATGGTATGATTTCTGGGCGGGATATATTGATGATATAGGTATAGACGGTGCCAAGATTGATTTTTGCGAGCAGTTCCCGGACAGTCCCGGTATTAAATTTGCAGACGGACGAAACCCTGCGGCAGCACATCACTGGTATCCCACTTTATATAATACATTACAGTTTAAGCATTTTAACTCAAAGCCGGACGGAGGCGTCAATTTTTCAAGAGGCGGGGGAATAGGTGCTCAGCGTTATCCCTTTGTCTGGGCAGGAGATCAGAGAAGAGAATTCTATTTTCTTAAACCCGTTGTAAGAGCGGCGCTTTCTCTCGGGCTCTCCGGTGTACCTTTTGTCAGCTGGGATATGGCAGGCTATCAGCCTTCATTCAACCCGATTGATAAAAGGCAGGAAAACCGGGTGTTTATCAGAGGACTTGAATTCACTGCTTTTTCTCCTGTTATTCAGACTCACGGCAGAATCAAAAGGCCGTATGATTTTGACGATCATACCAAAGATGTTTACAGAGCTTACTCAAATCTGCACGAGTGTTTAAAACCGTATCTTACAGAGCAGGCAGAGATTTCCTGTAAAACAGGGCTTCCGCTCATGCGTCATCTTTTCCTTTATGACAGCAACGATAAGAATTGCTTTGATATTGAAGACGAGTATATGCTTGGCGAAGCGCTACTTGTTGCTCCGGTGCTCAGCAGATTCAATCACAGGAATATTTACCTTCCCAAGGGCAGATGGGTAAATATTTTTGACGGAAGAGAATATGAAGGCAGCAGATGGCTGAAACACTATAAAGTGCCTCTCGAATCTGTACCGGTTTTCAGGCTTGCCGGAAAATCTTCGGGATGTATTGATGATGTTCTCGAAAAAGCAAAACCATTTATAGATGAAATTAAAAGATATAATTAATACTTAAAGCGGACCGGTTCATTCAAATCGGTCCGCTTTTAAAACTGTTATATTCAAATTAATCTGATGTGAATCCGGATAACTGTTATCAGCAAATAAAGCTGTTGGCAATGATATCTTTTATCTTGATAAATGCTCCTTTAAATAACGATCCGAAAGCGTCAAACAAAATAGGAAACAGAGATTTCAGAATTCTGCTGACTCCGTTGTAGCCTTCATCCGGATTTCCGTCAAGAGTGCCGTTCGGCTTAAGTTCTTTACCGTCGTAACCGGAAGTATGCCCGCAAAGCCAAGATACTACTCCGTCAGGGCTTTGTAATTCAATCTCATTACCATTTGCATCCGAAGTAACGGCGTTGGGATATTTGCCTTCGTCATAAGTAAATAAATCATTGGCAACAGCTACCCAGACATAGTGATTGCTTGAAGCTTTTTTACCGTCGGGATATTTAACGG
>CADBOL010000096.1 GCA_902796295.1 Oscillospiraceae bacterium | reverse complement strand
TTATCAAGTCCGTAATATCCGTAGATTACGGCACTGCCGTTTTCAATGTCATAATCCCAATCCGGGCAATCGGAGTTAAAACTGATTTCTGCGTTAAGCAACTCATCGTTTCGTTCTCCGATAGCTATCTTGTTCCATTTATGCTTTGTTCCGCTGTAATAAATAGTACTGAGCGAATCACAGCCGGAAAATGCAAAATCACCAATGCTTGTGACACTTCCTGGGATTGTTATACTTGTAAGACCGGTGCAACCACCGAATGTGCCTTCTTCTATCCTTGTCACACTCTCGGGAATAACAATGCTTTCAAGCCCGGTGCAACCGGCGAAAGCTTCACCGCCAATGCTTGTGACACTTTCCGGGATTGTTATACTTGGCAGAGATGTGCAAGCACAAAAAGCACGCCCGCCTATGCTTGTTACACTTCCGTCATCCGGTATAACACTGTTTTTACAGCCGGCAATCAATGTTTTCCTGTTTTTATCGATCAGACAGTTTCCTGCAGAATGATATGCGTTATTCCCGTCTGATACCGAAATGCTCTCCATACTCCAGCAGCCGGCAAATGCGCTGTCACCTATGCTCGCGACACCGCTGCCGATTTCTGCGCTGATAAGCTCTGTGCACTCAAGGAAAGCACATCTGCCTATACTCGTGACGCTGTCGGGAATGGTTACACTCTCAAGGCCGGTGTTATTTTCGAATGCATAATCGCTTATGCTTGTGACATCAATTAAATCTGCTTCTGTTATTTCGGTTAGCTGAATGTCATTGATATAAAGAGACTGAGAATAATATGCCGGGTTTGATCCTCTGCTGAATGATATACTGCACCAATCCGCAACAGTCCCGGTATAGTTTACCTTTGTGAGACCGTCGCAATCGAGGAATGCCCCTTCACCTATACTTCTAACGCTCTCTCCGAATGTTACGCTTTTAAGCCCGGTGCAGCCGACAAAAGCATTATCGCCTATGCTTGTGACACTCCCGGGGATGGTTATACTTGTGAGCCCGGTACAGTTATGAAATGCAAAACTTCCTATTCCGGTCAATCTATAACCGTCAAGTATCTCCGGTATGACGAGTATTCCTCCGTCAAGCGGAGATTTAATTCCCGTAATGACAGCTTCTTCATCTTTAATTGAATAAGCTAATTT
The DNA here is from genome assembly GCA_902796295.1 of Oscillospiraceae bacterium. Classification (GTDB taxonomy): domain Bacteria; phylum Bacillota; class Clostridia; order Oscillospirales; family Acutalibacteraceae; genus CAG-177. The sequence goes on along the minus strand of CADBOL010000096.1, from coordinate 6,939 downwards.
GCCGGAATCTGCATTGATATAATGACCGTCACTAAAGTGTATGACAAATGATGAAAGACTGCCATTTGTAATGCTGTACCAGTCCTCCTCGTTGCCGTTATAGTATATATCGGTAAGCCCCGTACAACCGGAAAATGCACTGTCGGCTATGCTTGTAACGCTCTCCGGGATGGTTATACTCGTAAGCCCTGTACAGTTATAAAAAGCATACTTTGGAATTGTTTCAACACTGTCACCTATATTTACTGTTTTAATATTGCCGCATCCGGATAACCAATTTTTATTGCTACTGAATCCCATCCCGGCGCAATTAACCGCATTATAATTGACAGTTTCCAATGCAGTACAGCCGGAGAACGCATACCAAGGAACACTCTCAACATTGCTTCCTATATTAATTGTTTTAAGATTTTCACAACCAACCAGCCAGTGTATTTTTTCTCCGTTCGTCTGAAATTGGGGAGGCCAAAATGCATCACCCGAACATTCTTTCGCATTGTAATTCAATATTGTAAGCCCGGTACAACCGAATAACATACCGCTTCCTAAATCGGAAATCCCTTTGGGGATAGTTATCTCCGAAAGCATAGTACAACGGCTAAACGCACCGGCACCTATGCTTGTAACACTGTCGGGGATGGATACGCTTGTAAGTTTGTCGCACCACGAAAACGCTCCTTGGCTTATACCGGTAACACCTGATTCAATTATAACATTCTTTATTCTCGTATCCTCAGAAAAGGTTCCCGTCATAATTCCTTCGCCGCTTATTGTAAGCGTTCCGGTTTCCTCATCAAACTCCCATGTAAGATTATCCCCGCAGGTACCGGAGGTTACATTCTCTGCGCTTGCTTTCGGGGTGAACAGAGAGGATAAATCCGGCAGATTGATTCCGCCGAAAATATTAAGCTTTGAAAAATCAAGCTCCGCTATGCCGTTCAGCGGCGCGGCGCCAAGCAGCATAATAAAGCAGAGAATTAATGATAAAATTTTTCGGGTTGTATTTTTCATTGCATTCACCTTTGATGTTATTCCCCGCGGGAGGGATTATTGTAAGGGTTGAGGTTTTTGTCATCCTGAGCGAAGCGAAGGATCTCTTCCTTTTGAGATTTCTCGTCGCTACGCTCCTCGGAATGACAACAAGTAACCGGAGTGAAAAAGTATCTTCGGCCTGTTAAACTGCTTACAAAGGTATTGAGAATAATCATTAATAACATTATTTATGATTCAGCATTATTTTTTAGAAACATCTAAAACAAGTTGTTGCAGAATCCCTATTATCATTCCAAACCAGGATGTTGCAACCTCAATCATTCCGGAAAGATTAATCTTAGGAATAAGATTCTGCATAATAATCACGACGAGTGTGTTTTCCCCGTCTTTTACGGATGCTCTGCCGTCCGAAGCTTCATGAGATAAAACAAAATCTCTGCCGAAACTCAGGACCGCGTATCTCTGGCCTTCTACTTTAAGCTCATCAAGTTTTATTCCCTCAAAAACGGGCAGTTCTTCTCTCAGCTCATCGGCGGATTCAAAACTGCCTTTAAACTCAATGCCGTTTTTATTAAAGTCATTTTTAAAAATCCATCTCACGGCGCCGTTATCATAAGTCAGCTTTACATAGCCCGGGCATAACTCTCTGCCGGTACCGCTTCCGTACTTCGGCGTTTCTATTATTTTTACGGAATAAGCGCCCGGCTCTTTGCACTGCACTCCTATATTACCGGTTTTTTCATCAAATTCAAATTTCAAATCATTGCCGCTGTCAAATCCGCGCTCCAGTTTATCGCCGTTGAAATAACACAGGGTTTTGCCGTCAAAGAAAGCAATATCCGGCGGAGAAACTTCATAATAATTGTTTTCGTAAGGGAGAGATATACCGCATTCAAAAATCTCGCCGCCGTCACTGACGCCGTATGCCCTCATCGTTTCCTTACTCACCGTCTGGATATAAACTGAGGTAATATAGCTGTCATCCCAGTTGAGATCTTCCTTAATATCGGGTTTCTCTTCACCGTGTGAAACAGCCGCATAAACCGCTCCGTTTATCGCCTGAGAATAAGAGAGCCAAAAGAAACCCGCGTAGCCGTAATCATAGCCGTAGCTGTTTTTACACAGCCAGGCCTGCCTGTCATCATCCCAGCCGACTATTGAGACGGCGTGTGTGTTTTCACAGCATTCACCGGCAGGGCAATAATATGAATAATCTTTGCTGCTGTAATGCTCCGGACATTTCATTCCCTCTTCGCAGACATTAAAAACAGCGGTAACGGCTCCGTATTCTTTTACCGCTTTTTTGATTTTTTTGTCAAAATCATTATCAGACGGCAGTAATTCTTCCGCCGAGTCAAAAGTATACGATGAACCGTCCGGGGCGAATGTGTTGTCAAGTTCTATACCCGAAAGGCGGTCAACCGCCTCTCCGAATTCCCCGGTATCAAGGGCTGTTTTCAGGCTGTTTTCATTGAAATTTGTTCTTATCCCGAAATACTTTAAAACAAAGCTTTCGGCAGAGGCAGTCAGAGCATAGCAGAGGCAGTCGCCCGTTTCTCCCTGATTCTCAACATCCGTCACAAAATGCGGCTCGACAATATCGTTATTATAAGATTTTTCATAAGCTGACGCATTCTGACAGACTCCTAACACCAGGGCAAAAGCTGTCACAGCTGATATAATCTTTTTCATTCTTTTCATACGGTCACCTTTCCTTAATCAACCGGAAACAGAATCCGAAAGCTCCTGCAGCTTCTCTGTAATAAACATAAACAATCCGTCAACGGGTATATCAATTCTGTTTATATCTTTTAATATCGGGGTGTTTTCTATAAACTCAATCACATCACCGGAATTGTCAAAAGCATTTCCCCACAAACTCTCTAATATATTATATATCTTCAGACCGTTTTCCTGCTTTGACAGGTCTTCACCGTCATCACCGCCGAGCGGAGAATAAAGATGAATTACATAAACATCTCTGCCGGATTCCGGGTCATTTGCCGCGCCTATTCCAATCTCTGTGACAAGAGGATTTGAAATAAGTTTAAGATTATCATCATTTTTAAGGCGTGAGAGCGCCTGCCCGGGTGAATCGCAATCCGATACAATTATTTCTCTGCGTGTGCCGGAGGTATAGCCGTTTCTCTCAAAAACTGTTTTATAGCTTGATCCGTCGGGCCTTACATTCAGGGTGACACCTGAAAGCGCAATCTCCGCCGCGCGTACGCCCGCCTGCTCCGAGAGTTTTTCGCTGCGTGAAAGCTGTGAGTAACCGCTTCTCTCATTATTTATACCTGAGAGAATTGTATCTGTCTGCTGTGAATACTTACCGGCATTTTCTTCGGCAAGCGGTATCAAATCGGAATATGAGGCATTGAATCCGCTGCGGTTCAAATTGATATATTCCCGCGTTTCTGTTCCGCCGTCCGTCTTGACAGTGTACCTTGTCAGATATCCCTTAACGCCGTATCCGAAATCAACGGTCTCAACCTCTGTATCAACCTTTTTATTCTCTTTTGGGATTATATAAATTTTATCATCTTTGGATTTCTTAATTGTCTTATACGCTTTGTCGCCGGGAGAATCAGGCAGGGTAACAGTTACAGAAGTGCTCTCTTTTTCGGCCTGATTTCTCTTTCTGCGCTCACTCACCGCCTTTGTGCCTGCAGCGGCTCCGCCGCCGACTATTGCCGCGGCTACTATGCCGGCGATGATTTTTGTTACGATGCCCGTGCCCGCGGCGGCGCCTGCTGCGCCTGCTGCACCGGCTGCGGCTGTACCCGCAGCCGCCGAGCCCGCCGTGACGGCGGCGAGAGTGGCGGCAGCCGCGCCCGAAGTAGCGGAAGATGCGGCAGCGCCTGCGGCGGCGGATTTGAGAGCCCAGACAACCAGCGGCATCGGCGCAACACCGAGCAGCTTGCCGTGCTTCTTCTCGTATTCCGTGACAGATTTCGCGAGATCTTTCTTTGCCTGAACAAGGCGGCTCTTGACGGTGTTTTCATTAACACCCAATGATTCGGCAATCTCGCGCGTGGTCATATTATCGTAATAATAGAGGATAACAGCCGTGCGCTTGTCATCGCTGAGCGAGTCAATCATATCCATTACCGCGGTCTGCAGCTCGGTGTTTTCCACCGCCGACTCGGGAATGAAATCCTCGTTATCATCTTCGATAAAATCAAAAGCCGAGTTTTCTTCTCCCTCTTCATCGGTAAAATACGCGTCGGTATATTTTTCCGGATGACTGTCACGCAGAAAGTTTTTTGATCTGTTGGCAACAATCCTGTTGAACCATGAAGAGAAGGTTTCCGGATTCTCAAGAGTGCCGATTTTTTCGAGCATTTGAACATACGACTCCTGAAGAACATCCTCGGCGTCGTCAATGTTGTTTTTTAAGATTTTCAGAGCAGTGAAATATGCCGGCTCTCTTGTGAGATTGTAAATCTCCTCAAACGCTTTGCCGTCGCCATGCTGAAGCCTGACAACGAGGGCGGAAAGCTGATTTTTATCTGCTGCCATCTTGTTTCACCTTTATATTATTAATACCTGTTTTTTATTCTGCTGTCATCCTGAACCTTTTGTCATCCTGAGCCCAGCGAAGGATCTCATCCGGTATGCGCTTTACTCTGAGATTTTTCGTCGTTTCACTCCTCAGAATGACAGTGGTTTGAGATTCCTCGTCGCTTTGCTCCTCGGAATGACAGTACGCGCTCCCCGGAATGACAGGAAGGCCGGGGAAGAGCATTTAAAACGCAAAAACCCAACCCGTCAAAAACACATTTATTCAAAGCGGATTCCCTTTGAAAAAGCCGACAAGTCAGGTTTTATTATAATCAATATTCATTTTCCTTTCGCCGTGAGCCAACCCGGCTGATATTTATTATATTATTAATACTATGACAAGTCAATAGTTTAAAACTGAATTATAACCGACTTCTCCGCCTGACTGCGCCATTACCCGGCTGAGGAAATAAGAATAAGATTGGATGATTAACTTGTTTTCGGGTAATGACGCCGTCGGTATCAGGAGGATGTGATGTGACGCGCCGTTGATTATTCCGTGTTTAAAATGTCAGGTTCATGTTGAGATTTTCAAAATCAAAGCTGAAGAGCTTTTTAAAAAAGTCAACTATACTTTCAAAGAATTCCTCGAGCGCGCCAATAAGGTCAAACTCCTCGGACTGTTTTGCCTCACCGTAATCATGAAGACTTACCCATATATCGGAATCATAGCTTTCTGCCATTTCTTTACCGTTTACGGTTAATATCGGTTTCAGATTCTTTGTGTTCTGTTTATAGTCCTCTATCGATTGTGTGTAAAGATTAATCTCCTTTTCATATTTCTTCCGAAGATTATCAATTTCGGCTTCGATTTTTTCTTTCTCGGCTTCTGTCGCTTTTTCTTCCTTTTCCTCAAGCTCAAAAAGCTTATCATAATAAGGCTCAAGATCTTTACATAACGGATTGATTTTGTTTATGAATTCCGATTGATCCCTGACTGCATTAAGGCAGCAAAAGTAGCATTTGCCCTTCTTTATCCTGTCACCGCTTTTTAAAAATCTCGGGAACGGTATTTTTTTTACTGTATCCTTTGGTAAAAGCTCTCCAAAAAGGTCAATATATTCCTTAATTCCCGCCTCTACGGCTTCCTTATATGAATAGAAAAACATCAGATACTCATATTTGTATTTTTCGGGATTGGCTCCGTCGGGAACTACCATACCGTCAAACAGCGACTTATCATATTCAATCCACATAACACCGTTTAATTGCATTTCTTTTATTGCATCCGAACGTTTGTCTTCTATGTCATAAAACTTTTCTACCGTTTTTTTGTCATAAGACATTTCTTCAATCATATATTTCATTGCGGGTTCCTTTGCGTTTCGGCTCAGATAATCAATATAGTCCTCTGCCGATTTCACATTACTTTTATAAGCGCCTTCATAGTTTTTATAAATATCCAAAAGATAAACATCTTGTATTCCGGGTTTAAAACTGTTATTGTCAAGTGTCATGCTGAAATCTGCTTTTTTGCCGGCTGTCGGCTCATCTATTTCGGCGTTTACTGTCTCTCTGACAGAATTGTCATATGCGTTTGCCGCCATGGCCGCGCTTGTAAACAACGTAATAACCGCCAGAAGCAGGGCCGATATTTTCTTTGTGATTGTCATATTATTTCTCCTTTTTTATTTTTTTGCCGTCTTCTCCGGCAGACAGCGCCATCACCGGCTGCACAAGGCAAAACGGGATTGGCTCACGTTATTTTATGGCAATGACGCTGCCTGCGGGAAAAGACGGCACTGTTTGTTGGGTTTTGTCTGTTATTCCGTCTCTCCAATCTGACGAGTGAGATAAACTGTCAGTATTCTGATGAGGAGTGATACCCGCTGCTCATCTGTCATTTTTGTATCCTCCGCCGCTTTTTTCAGACTCAGGCGGATGAAATCATCAAGGTTCATAGGTATCACTCCTCAGAGTATATTTGCATTAAAGCTCTCTGCCGGGAAACTATCTGGATACTTTCGGGAGCATACCGAATATGCCTCTGAAGAACGCAATCAGAATGCTGAAGAAATCGGTTTTGATTGAGATGCTGAGAGTTTCGCTGCTGACAGTGTTGCCGTTTGCATCAATTGTTTCACATCTGATTGAGAAGCTCTTTTCAACATTTTCAGCTGTATATTTTGCTCCGCTTGCAACTCTGTTTCCGTTGACATACCAGACTATATCTTTTCCGGCGCCGTCGGTTACCTGAGCTTCAAAGGTTATGGTTGAGCGATAGTCAAATTCATTTCTTGATCCTTTAATTGCTATACTGGTAGCCGGAACAGGTCTGACCTCTTCCTTTTCCCATACCGCGTAGAGAACGGTGTTTGCCGCAAGATTATATGTTTCGCCCGGCTGATACTGCGCCGATGTAGCGCTGCTGCTCTGAGCCCA
>CADBOL010000095.1 GCA_902796295.1 Oscillospiraceae bacterium | reverse complement strand
TACATACCGCTGCCATCACGCAAGCGGGACCGAGCGTGAATATATTGAAAGAGCCATTGAGGGCGGATTGAAGATTATGGGATTTTCCGATCATATGGCTTTCCGCTTTCCCGACGGCTTTGAATCCGGTTTCAGGGTGCCGGTAAATGAAGTGGAGGATTATTTCGGAACTCTTGATAAACTGAGGGATGAGTATAAAAACGATATTGAAATCCATATAGGCTGGGAAATGGAGTATTATCCTCTTCATTTTGAGCAGATGCTGAAAAACGCGGTTGAGTGGGGCAGCGAATATCTTATTTTAGGCCAGCATTTCACAGGCAATGAACACCCCGGAGGAAAATACAGCGGCGACAGAACAAACGGCGAAAAGGAACTCTGCGAATATGTTGACTGTGTGACCGCGGCGATTGAAACGGGTGTGTTTTCGTGTGTCTGCCATCCGGATGTTTTCAGATTTCCGGGCGAAAAGTCGGTTTATGAAAGAGAAAACCGCCGGCTTTGCAAAGCGGCGGCAAAGGCGGGAATCCCGCTTGAAATTAATTTCCTCGGCATCAGAGATGAACGCCGCTATCCCGACATGGATTTCTGGAAAATTGCCGGCGAAGAGGGGTGCAGGGCCGTTTTCGGGTTTGATGCTCATGACGCCGAGGCGGCTTATGACTCGGCATCCGAAGCGCAGGCACAGCATATTGTTGACAGATTCAATCTTGAACTCGTTGAAACGCTGCAGCTGAAACCCTTGAAATAATAACAACAGCAAAATCCCGCAGGCTTTTGCCTGCGGGATTTAACCGATTTATGACATTTATTCTGTTGCAGGAACCGGGTTGAATTCACTTGCAAGATCAATAAAAAGCCTTTCAATAAAACTCTTTAACGGGAATGTCAGATTTTCAAGGAAACTGCTGCGATAGCAGTAACGTGTAGTGAACCTGGCATCAAGAGTATCCGTAAGAGAAGCATAACGGCAGACTCTGTCAAGGTCTTTGCATTTGCCGTCATATTCTATTCTCTTGAGACTGTAACAATAATAAAAATCTATATATTCGGCGCTTGCCGGTACAACTGCGGTTTTAAGGTTTTTACCGTTATCAAATGCGCCGTTATAAGCAAACTTTACTCCGTCGGGTATTGTGTATTTATCTCCGGGTTTATTTGCCGGGTAGCAGATCAGCTCTGTCTTATCCTTATTAAACAGGATACCGTCTTCGCTGACGTATGCCGGGTTCTTTTTGTCAACTGTTGCCTTCTCAATAGCTTCGATGCAGTTCAGATACGGTATTTCGCCGCTGAAACTCACGGGGAAAGATACTTCCGTGATTTTATCGCATCCGTTAAAAACATTATATTCGGCGTTTTTGATCCCGTCTTTTACCGAAAATCCGCCTTTTGTTTCGGGGATAACCGAAATGAGCCAGCCGTCAATATACAGTGCTCCGTCTTCATATTTTGACTTGTCATTTTCAATTCCCGAATTCAGGAAGATATCGTATCCGATTTCGGTGACCGTCCCGGGAATTCTGATGTCTTCAAGCTTTTCGCAGCCGCAAAAAACTTCATTGCCGATTATTTCAAGCCCTTCAGGCAGCACGATTGATACAAGATTTTGACAGTATGCGAATGCGCTTTCATCAATTTCTTTTAATGCGCTGTTTTCTTCAAAGCTTACTTCCCTGAGATTCCTGCACGATCCGAATGCACCGGCCCCGATCACTTTAACAGTTGCCGGGATTTTTACGGATTCTATTGTATCATCGCCGAAAAAAGCCTGAAACTTTACCGCCGTTACCGGATATCCCTGCACCTGAGAAGGAATCTCAATTTCCGCTTCCGAACCGCCGGCAATACCGATGACTGTTGCCTCGCCTTCGATGATGTTGAAATTAAAACCGTCTGACTCAATTACAGGCTCTCCCGATCCGGGTTCAATATAAATCGGCGGGAGCGGTTTGATAATCCCGTATGATGAAACCGAAAGGCAGCCGGCAATAACAGCCGAAAGAAGAAGCGCAGATAATAACGATCTGAATCTCTTCATCTTTTTCCTTCTCCGGTTATCAGTTTTTGCCGGAATCAATCATCGCGAGTGTTGCCGCGG
>CADBOL010000094.1 GCA_902796295.1 Oscillospiraceae bacterium | reverse complement strand
GAGCTATACCCCTAAGAATGGTGGGCCATCAGGGACTCGAACCCCGGACCATTCGGTTATGAGCCGAGTGCTCTAACCAACTGAGCTAATGGCCCTTATTCACAGCGTGATACATAATATCAAAACTTTGGTATTTTGTCAAGATATTTTTGTATCCCGAAAACCTGCGATTTTGCATAAGTAAGGCGGCAAAGATATCTTTGCCGCCCCGGTTGTTTAATTATTCCGAAAAAAATTATTTAACGAATAATACCACAAGAGTTGCAACAAGTGAAAGCACAAAGAATATAACCGCGAGAGCCTTCGTGATCTTGACGAGCTTCTCTTCCATGGTCCTGCCTTTGTTCTTTCCGAAAAATGTCTCTGCGCCGCCGGCGATTGCGCCCGACAGACCGTCTGAGCGGCCTTCCTGCATAAGAACTATTGCAACGAGAGCAATTGATGTAACTACAAGGATTGCTCCGATAAGAATTTCATACCACAGCATCGGTAAAACCTCCGTAAGATTTTGTACTGAAGGATAATAACACATAAAAACAATAATTTCAAGAGTTTTTTTGAAATATTGCCGTTATTTTTCAAAAATCCGCTTAATTGTCAAATGTTATCTGCTCCGCGCTGTCTTCCGCGGAGAGAGAAGCGCCGGCGGCCGGCAGATTCTTTGCTTTGAATCTGTAAACCTTTGCGAATTCGCCCTCTCTGTATTCCCTGACTCTGAAAATCTTCTGACCTTTTTTGAGAGTCATTATATTCACGCCCGCCGCGTCCTTGGTGGATTTGGTGTTGATAACGGCGGTGTTAATGAGCAGATACCTGCCGGCGGAGGAGATCACAACAAGCTCTTTCTCTTCCGGCAGTTGGACCGCCGCGACAAGCGGCGATGAATCCGAGTAGGCCTTGATGAGCTTTTTGCGCTTTGTGACCGTCTTATAGGCGGCAAGCTCTATCTTGCTCGCCTTGCCGTTTTCATAGAAGAAGATGATGCTGCCCGCGTAATCCGCGCCGGTCACGGCCATATATACGGGCACTTCGCCCTCTTCCATCTCAAGCTTAGCGGCAACATAATCGCCGAGCACGCTTATCTTTGTGTCATCAAACGCCGAAACGGCTGTCTTGTAACACTGGCATTTATTGGTGAAGAAGAGCAGCTCACGCGCGTTTGTGGTCTCAACCGTCTGTGCTATCTCGTCCTCTTCCTTAAGCTTGTGGGCGTTGCTCATCCTGAGAGACTGCGGCGTAACCTTTTTGAAGTAACCCTCTTTTGTGAAGAAAAGAGTCACCGGATAATCGGGTATCTCCTCGGTCTCCTCATCGGCAAAGGTCTCATAAGAATAAATAATCTCAGTCTTCCTGGGCTTCGCGTATTTCTTTTTGACCTCGTTGAGCTCATATTTGATAATCTGCTTGATCCTGCGCGGGTCGGCAAGATCCGCCTCAAGCTTCGCGATTCTCTCCTCAAGAGAGGCAATATCCTGAAGCCGTTTGAGAATAAACTCCCTGTTGAGGTGGCGCAGTTTGATTTCGGAAACAAATTCCGCCTGTGTTTTGTCTATCTTAAACCCTATCATCAGATTGGGTATGACTTCGCTCTCCTCATCGGTGTTTCTGATGATATTAACGGCTTTGTCAATATCAAGAGTGATTTTTTCAAGGCCTTTAAGCAGATGCAGTCTCTCCTGAGCGCGTTTGAGATCAAAGCGGGTCCTGCGCGTGACGCAATTCATCCTGAAAGCTATCCACTCATTGAGGATATCGTTAACCCCGAGAACTCTCGGGTAGCCGTTTACGAGGATGTTGAAATTCGCGTTGAATGCGGATTCGAGCGGAGTGGCAGCGTAAAGCTTCTGCATCAGCTTATCCGTATCAGTGCCGCGCTTGACATCGATCGCGATTTTGAGGCCCTTGAGATCGGTCTCGTCTCTGATATCATTGATTTCCTTGAATCTGCCGTCCCTGACTTTTTCAATGACCTTGTTGATTATTTCCTCAACGGTCGTTGTCGCCGGGATCTCCGTTATCTCTATGCAGTTATTCGCTTTGTCAAATGAGTATTTCGCGCGGAGTTTCACTCTGCCTCTGCCGGTTTTGTAAATCTCATCAATCGCCGCGCGGTCATAGAGAAGGATTCCGCCGCCCGCGAAATCGGGGCCGGGAAGAATATCATAAAGCTCCGCCTTGGGGTTTCTGAGCAGCTCAATTGCCGCGTTGCAGATTTCCTCAAGATTGAATGAGCATATTGAGCTCGCCATACCTGCCGCTATACCCACGTTGGGATTTACGAGGATTGACGGGAATGTAACCGGGAGCAGTGTCGGCTCCTTCCTGGTGCTGTCATAGTTATCTACCATATCGACAGCGTCTTTATCGATGTCGCCGAAAAGCTCGGAGCAGATTTTATCGAGCTTCGCCTCCGTGTAACGCGAGGCGGCGCAGACGATGTTTTTTGAGTATGCCTTGCCGAATGAGCCCTTTGAATCAACATAGGGATGAAGCAGCGCCTCATATCCCCTTGAAAGGCGCACCATCGCGTCATAAATGGCGGCGTCGCCGTGAGGATTGAGCTTCATGACCTCGCCGACAATGTTTGTCGATTTTGTCCTCGCGCCGCCGAGCAGACCCATTTTAAACATTGTGTAAAGGATCTTGCGGTGAGAGGGCTTGAAGCCGTCAATCGCGGGGATGGCGCGGCTGAGAATTATGCTCATGGCATAGGGCATGAAATTCTCCTCGATGGTATCGGTTATCTGTTTATCGACAACCTCGCCCGCGAGAGAAATATGAGTCTTGTCGTCAAGCTCTCTGGTATAATTCTTTTCGCTTTTTTTCGTCTTCTTAGCCATAAAAACTCCAATCAGGAAAGTTCGGTGGGATCAATATATTTATAACCGTTTTCGGCGATATAATCCTTTCTGCCCTGGAGATTGTCGCCGAGCAGAAGCTCAAATTTTTCAACCGTTTCCTCAACTTGAGACGGATTCACTTTGATAAGCCGCCTTGTGGAAGGATTCATTGTTGTCAGCGACATCATATCCGGCTCGTTTTCACCGAGACCTTTTGAGCGCTGAATGGTATATTTTTTATCGCCTATCTTTTCAAGCGCCTGAATCTTTTCCGCCTCGGAATAGGCAAACCACACCTCGTCGCCGCAGGTGATTTCATAGAGAGGAGACTCCGCTATGAAGACCTTGCCCTCGGATATGAGGGTCGGCATCAGGCGGTAAATCATAGTCAGGAGCAGAGTCCTGATATGGTAGCCGTCAACATCGGCATCGGTGCAGATTATAAGCTTATTCCAGCGCAGATTGTCAAGATTGAATGAAACGACATCCTTGCCGGATTTCGGTTTCACTTTGACCTCGACACCGCAGCCGATGACTTTGATTAAATCGGTGATTATATCGCTCTTGAATATCCTGTCATAATCCTCTTTGAGGCAGTTGAGGATCTTGCCCCTTATGGGCATAACCGCCTGGAACTCGGAATCACGCGCGAGAACACAGGAGCCTCTCGCCGAATCACCCTCGACTATAAAGAGCTCACGCCTTGCGACATCCTTGCTGCGGCAGTCGGCGAATTTCTCAATCCTGTTCGTGAGATTGTTGACATTCTGTATCAGGTCATGCTTGATACCGAGACGCGTTTTTTCCGCCCTGACTCTCGAGCGCATATTGATGAGAACCTGATTCGCGATTTTATCGGCTTCGGCGGGGTTTTCGATGAAATATATCATCAGCTGATTTCTGATGAACTGCGTCATCGCGTCCTGGATGCCTTTGTTGTTTATCGCTTTCTTTGTCTGATTCTCATAAGATGTAACCGTTGAGAATGATGAGATAATCAGCACGAGGCAGTCGTCAACATCCTGGAAGGTTATCTTTTCGTTTTTCTGGTATTTGCCTTTTCCTTTGAGATAGGCGTCTATCTGATATACAAAAGCATTCCTTGTCGCCTTATCGGGAGATCCGCCGTTTTCAAGGAAGCTGGAATTATGATAATACTCCTTGAACTGAATCTTGTTTGAGAAGGTAAGGACTATATTTGTCTTGAGGCGGTAACTGTCAAGGTCGTCTCTGTCGCGGCACTCGGTCTCCTGCTTCCATGACTGGATTGATGTGAGCGTGTCTTCGCCGGCCTTTTCCTTAACGTAGTCGAGAATACCGTTTTCATAGTAGTATTCACTTGTTTCAAAGTTTTTGCCGACCTGATTTCTGTAGATGAAACGCACTCCGGCATTGACAACGGACTGATGCTTGAGCATATCTCTGAAGTATTCATCGCTCACCGCGATATCCGTGAATACCTCGAGGTCCGCGCGCCATTTGATTCTCGTGCCCGTATCCTTTTTGGAATAGGGCTCTTTCACCATTTCGCCCGCGGGCCTGCCTTTTTTGAAATTGAGAGTGTATTTATATCCGCCGGCGTGAATCTCCGCCTCCATATACTCCGAGGCATACTGCGTGGCGCACAGACCCAGGCCGTTTGTGCCGAGCGAAAACTCATAGTTGCTGCCGCTGTTGTTGTCATATTTGCTGCCCGCGTAAAGCTCGCAGAAAAGCAGCTCCCAGTTATATCTCTTTTCTTTGGTATTGTAGTCAACGGGGAGGCCTCTGCCGAAATCCTGCACCTCAACCGAGTTATCCTCAAATCTGGTGACAATTATCCTGTCGCCGTAGCCCTCACGGGCCTCGTCAACCGAGTTGGAAACTATTTCAAATATCGCGTGCTCGCAGCCGTCAAGACCGTCCGAGCCGAAAATTACCGCCGGTTTTTCCCTGACGCGCTCTTCGTCTTTGAGGAGTCTTATACTGTCATTATTATACTCTTTCTTTTTAGCCATCGTATCCCTCATTAATAGTATATAAATCCTGTAAATTATACCACATATTGAATTATTGTCAAGCGCATGCACAACCTGTGGTGTTTTTTTGGTACATCTTGCGCATTTTTTTCGTTTTTTGGTGATTATTTTGTAAAAAAACTTGTAATGATAAACTAAATGGGTTAAAATGGTAAATTGAAATAATATATTTAAACAGGTATTCAATATGAAACATGTAGATATATTTACCGACGGCGCATGCTCCGGAAATCCCGGTCCGGGCGGCTGGGGAGCGATACTCAGATTCAACGGAAAAGAGAAAGAGCTCAGCGGAGGAGCGGCGGACACAACCAACAACCGCATGGAGCTGACCGCGGTAATCGAGGCGGTCAAGGCGCTTAAGGAGCCGTGCGAAATCGTCATCACATCCGATTCGTCTTATGTCTGCAAGGCGTTTCTCGAAGGATGGATATTCAACTGGATAAAAAAAGGCTGGAAAAAGGGCAGCTCCGAGATTCCGAACACCGATCTCTGGAAGGAGCTGCTGACCGTGCTCGGACCCCACTCATACACTTTTGTCTGGGTAAAAGGCCATAACGGGCACCCCGAAAACGAAAGATGCGATAAACTTGCCACCGCTCAGGCGGAGCTTTTCAGATAGAGGAGAAACCATTATGAAAAAAATAATCTCTGTTATTCTCACGGTTGTCATTGCCCTCTCGGTATCTCTGTTTGCGGTAGCCGACGGCAGATACTGCAATTGCGGCATCGACCCCGTTGTTTTTGTTCACGGCTTCGGGTCCTATTCTCTTTATGAGGATATCGACTCCAAAAACCCGGCTCAGGTTTTTCCTCCCGACTCCAAAGCGATAATAAAGAGCGTGCCCTCAATCATTGACCTTATAGGCAATCTCACCGTTACGGGCAACACAAAGCGCAGCGCCGAGGATTTCATGAAGGTACTCGAATATATGATGGGCCGCCTCGCCTGCGATAAAAACGGCAATTCCCTTTATAATGTCACAATTGAAAACAGGCCTCTTCCGACCGAAGACAGGCATAAAACTCCCGACTACTCCTTTGACACGCAGTCGGATGAAATCACAAAAACATCGCAGTATTCATTCTATTATGATTTCCGCCTTGATCCGATGGATAACGCGAAAGACCTGAATGATTATATCGGATATATCAAGAATCTCACCGGTCACAGCAAAGTCGCAGTTGTCTGCCACAGCCAGGGCAACACCGTGGTGGCGGCGTATCTGTCGATGTATAAAAACAGAGACGTTTCAAAAGTCATATTCCTCTCCCCCGCTTACAAGGGGCTCTCACTCATAGGGCATCTTTTCAACTCCGAGCTTGATATAAGAAACAAGTCGGACGATCTCGAGCTCTATTTCAAAGGGATGCTTGGTTATTCCCCCTCGGGTCAATTTATCGGAGCATTGATTTCACTGCTCAACGATTGCGGCGTTTTGCCTTATCTCACAAGGATCCTGCAGGATATGCTTGACGATCAGTATGAAACCATACTCAACGAAGAGCTTCTCAGAGTCTTCGGCACAATGCCGGCAATCTGGTCATTCTGCCCGGATGAATATTACGAGCGCGCAAAGGCGAAGCTTCTCGACCCGGCCGAATACTCCGGCCTCATAAAGAGGATAGACAATTATCACTACAATGTTCAGAATAAATTTGAGAGCATACTCAGAGACTGCGAAAGCAGGGGCATGAAATTCGCGATAACCTGCGGGTATGATATTTCGACAATCCCTGTCGCGGAGAATCCGCAGAGCCAGTCCGATGTACTGATCGACACGGAGTATATGTCCATAGGATGCACCTGCGCATACGCCGGCACCTGCTTCGGTGATAATTACAGGCAGGCAAAGCACAGCGGCAGAAACTATATCTCCCCCGACAAAAAGATTGACGCATCCACCTGCCTCTACCCCGACAGGACCTGGTTTTTCAAGGGGCAGAAGCATGATGATTTCACCGCCGCTTATACGCAGTTTCTCACAAAGCTTCTTTTATTTGACGGTCAGCCGACAATTGACAATATAAGCGGATACTCACAGTTTATGTGTTATGACGATGATATGAATCTCATCCCGGTAAAGGGCGCCGATGAGCCCGAAACAAAATGCGCTGCCGTAACGGCAGCCGAATCGGTTATTGATACGGTAACCCCCGATTTTGTCAGGAGGATAAAGATATGGTAAATCTCACCGAAAACTTCGCCTGCAATGTCTTCAGCGACAAGGCGATGAAAGCGAAACTCCCGCCCGAGGTCTATGATAAGGTCAGAGAGGCAATTTCCGAAGGGCACCGCCTTGATCTTGAGACGGCGGACGTTATGGCCGAAGCGATGAAAGACTGGGCCATTGAAAAGGGCGCCACCCACTATACTCACTGGTTCCAGCCGATGACCGGCGTTACCGCCGAGAAGCATGACAGCTTTATATCGCTCAAAGACGGCGACAGGGTCATAATGAATTTTTCCGGCAAAGAGCTCTTCAAGGGCGAACCGGACGCTTCTTCTTTCCCTTCCGGCGGTCTCAGGGCTACATTTGAGGCGAGAGGCTACACGGCATGGGATCCGACTTCCCCGGCTTTCATAAAAGAGGGCGTGCTCTGCATCCCGACGGCGTTTATGTCTTATTCGGGCGAAGCGCTCGACCAGAAGACTCCCCTGCTGCGTTCAATGCAGGCAATCAACAGGCAGGCAAAGCGCATTATGAAGCTTTTCGGAAACGAGACGAAAGGCGTCAAGACCACTGTGGGCGCGGAGCAGGAATATTTTCTCATAGATAAAAAAATGTATGATAAAAGAAAAGACCTGATTTTTACAAACAGGACTCTTTTCGGCTGCAAACCGCCCAAAGGTCAGGAGATGGACGATCATTATTTCGGCTCAATAAGGCCGCGCGTTCTTAAATTTATGTCTGACCTTGACGAGGAGCTCTGGAAGCTCGGAGTGCCGGCAAAGACCGAGCACAATGAAGTTGCCCCGTCGCAGCATGAGCTGGCTCCCATATTCACCACGACAAATATCGCGAGCGATCAGAATCAGCTCACGATGGAAATAATGCAGAAGGTTGCCGAGAAACACGGCTTCGTCTGTCTGCTCCACGAGAAACCCTTTGACGGGGTTAACGGCAGCGGCAAGCATAACAACTGGTCAATCTGCACTCAGGAGGGCGTTAATCTCCTTGAGCCGGGCGACACTCCCTATGACAACGCTCAGTTCCTGCTCTTCCTGTGCGCCGTAATCAAAGCGGTTGACGACTATCAGGATCTGCTCAGAATCAGCGTAGCCACAGCCGGAAACGATCACCGTCTGGGCGCGAACGAGGCTCCGCCCGCCGTGCTCTCAATGTTCCTGGGTGAAGAACTCGGTGAAATCCTTGAGGCGATTGAAACCGGCACCGCATATGACCAGAAGGAAAAATCACTGATGAAGGTCGGAGTTCATGTGCTGCCGAAATTCCCGAAGGATTCAACCGACAGAAACCGCACTTCTCCCTTCGCCTTCACCGGCAACAAATTTGAATTCCGTATGCTCGGCTCGGCGAGCACGATTTCGAGCGCAAACATAGTGCTAAACACAATAGTCGCCGAGTCTCTCAAATCATACGCTGACCGTCTTGAAGACGCGCCTGAGTTTGAGGATACGCTTCACAAGCTCATCCGCAAGACGATAAAGGACCACAAGCG
>CADBOL010000093.1 GCA_902796295.1 Oscillospiraceae bacterium | reverse complement strand
GCCGGTAATGTGAACTTTGAAAAAGATAAAGCAAACTTAACAGTCGGAACATTATTCATTAAAGATAAAAAATACGGCGTTGTTTTCCCGAAATTCTTTAAAAACAAGGGTTTCAAAAATACAGTTGTGTTTTTTGAAAGCTGCTGTGCTTTTGGCGGAGATAATAAAAGTACTGATTTTGCCGATGCCTTAACCGGTTCAGGCTGTCTTGCGGTAATCGGCTTTCAGCATGATGTTGACAGTGAATACAGCCGGAATGTTCTCAGCGGATTTATTGAACGTTTCCGCAGCGGAGAAACATTGGAAGAAGCAATCAATAAAGCAAATGATGATGCTAAAGGATATCTCGGCAAGGAGCCTGATAAAACAACCGGTATCCTGTGCTGCAAATTCAAAAACAACGGAAAAGAAACAATCCTTGACTGCGGACCGGGCGGCGGAAAACAGGCCGGATTCATAGTGCATTATGAAGATCTCACACCGAATAAAGAAAATTCTAAGGGCGATTTTTTTGTCATAATAGTAGATAAAGCTGTTTTGACAGGAAAAAATACGGATGAAATCGCAAATATAGCCAGAGAGGAAATAAAAAAATTAGGCTATATTAATGCGGTTATAAGCTATGTTGAAAAAAACGGAGAGTTTTATACTTTTAATGCAAAAGTTACACAATAACAGGGGGTTTACAAATGTTTAACAAAAAGAAGTGTGTATTCTTTTACTCATGTTTATCAACAGTAATGGCATTTTGCGTGGTTATCGGTTTCACATCACTCGCCACGCCCCGGGCGCAAGCCGCGGAATCCGATATCCTGACTGTTTCTGAAGGAACAGAGACTATTTATAAAGATTCCTTCCCCGACGGCCAAAATGCGGCAAAGATTGTTTTGCCGTCAACTTTCAGATACGGCGGTATTTCTAAACTCGGCGACGTTTTTCCGAATCTGAAAGAAATAGAGGTTTCGGCGGATAATCCGGCCTATGCTTCTTTTGACGGTATGCTCTGCCGAAGGGATAATGACGGGCTTTTTGTTTTAGAGTGCCCGATGCAGAAGGAATCAGTTAATTTTGACAGCAGTATAAAAGGAGTGTCTCAATACGCTTTTGATTCCTGTAAAAAGATAAATGAAATAAGCGCCGGTGACTCCGAAATTTTCCGTGTAAAAAACGGCGTACTGTACAAGGATAAATCCATCATCCTTGCGGAAAAAGATATTTCTGAATTTGTATTACCCGGTGATGAAAAGCCAAACAGTATTGTCGAATATGCCTTTGCATATTGTACCGGACTTGATAGTATTGAAATCCCGGAAAGTGTTAAAACCATCAAGAATTATGCATTTTACGGCTGTACCGGGCTTAAAGAGATTACTGTTCCGGACAGTGTCACAAGTATAGGCGGAAATGCATTCTGCAAATGTACCTCTCTTGAAAAAATATCTTTACCCGACGGAGTTAATTATATCGGCGCTGATGCTTTTGCTAATACAGCTTATTCTGATAAAGACAGTAATTGGAAAAACCATGTGCTCTATATCGGCAAACATCTTATTAAAGCCGACATGGAAAATTTGTCGGGTGAATACAGAATAAAAGAAGGAACCCGCACAATTGCTTCATACGCTTTCTCCGGCTGCGAAAAAAAGACGGGCGTGATTATACCCGACAGTGTGCTTAATATAGGCAACTCGGCTTTTAAGAACTGCAATAATCTCAGACAGATTAAACTCGGTAAAAAAGTAACCAATCTTGCAACCGACGCTTTTTCAGATTGCCGTTCGATTAAAGAGTTCAGCGGCGACTGTGAAGAATTTACCGTTGAAGACGGGGTTGTCTATAATAAGGAAAAGACAGGAATTTATGCCTTCCCATTATCCAAATCATGGGAAAATGACACGTTTGATATTCCTTCAACTGTTGAGCATTTCAGTATAGTTCCTTTCAAACGCAGTTATAATGTTAAGAATATGACATACTTCGGAAACGGATTTTACGTTGATGATCAGGGCGCAGTTTATGAAACCGGTGAAGGCGGGGAATATATTCTTAAATTTATTCCCGCTATTGATTCAGTTTATGATACAATAAACGGCACAAAAACCATTGATTGCAGCTTTACTGGCAGCAGGATAGAATTTACAGAGGAGTTCAAGAATAATAACAAGTCTGCCCTCGATAAAATCAGTAATTACATATATGATATTGATGATCTTCCGGATTTCACGTTTTATGATACAACCAGATTTATAAATGCCGGCAATGATGTAGAGAGCATAAAATCTTCAGATTCCGCTGTAGTGATTTATCCGGGCACCAAAGATGAGGCCTGTAAAAAATTCGGCTATTTTGTCAGTCAGGCAGATAAAGACAACGGCCGTTACTCTGCCAAGACACTGATAATCTGCAATCCGGATGGAAAAAGCCTGGACAGACTTTTGAGAAGTAAAAACGAAAGCGGAAAGTTTTCAACCAGAATGAATCGTAACAGACCGTATTCCAATGTTTTGGTCAAAGATGCGATAATAGTTGAAACGGAAACGGTTTTGAATTATACACTTCATATTACTGAACTGACAGAAGATGAAAAGAATAATGTCAGGATGGAAGGCTATGCGGAATTTGACTTTTATGATATCACTGTGAAGAGAGACGGGGTGGCAATAACTCCCGAAAACCCGGTTGATATCTATTTCAAAAAGGATTATATCGGTTATGAGGCAGATAAACTGTTTATAGTTCATTGCAAACAGGACGAAACAAAAGAAACATTCACATGGAATGCTTCCAATGAAAAATACAGAATAAAAGAAGTTATAAAGGGATCTGATGAATACTGGATGATAACGGTAACATCCCTGAGTCCGTTCGCTGTTTATACGGTTCCCGATATTACAATTGCAAATTATCAGGATACGCTTTCGGTTGACTACAAAACAAAACTTACATTTAATACATATACGGCAGTGCCTGCCGGCAGTAAGATAGTGTGGACAGTCAACGGCAGCGAAACCGAAGGTCCTGTCCTCACTATTGACGAGGCAACGGAAGATGAATACAGAATCTCGGTGAGTATTGTGAAGGAGAAAGACGGCGAAGTTATCCAAACCTCGGAGGAAGAGGTCATAACAGTCAAAACCGGTTTCTTTGCAAGGATTGTTGCTTTCTTCAGAGGCCTGTTCGGATTACTTCCGGAATACGTGGATAATATGAAAATAATAAGATCTACGGGATTGTCAAGACTGCTGTGGTTTTTAGACAGAATCAGCATACTGAGACGCTGACTGATAATTGATTTGTATGAACAGTCAATATATCCGGTATAGAAACCTTAACTGTAAACACCGGCTTCATTGTGAAGGCAACAGCGTTCTTCAGAATACTGTTCGGATTTCTTCCGAAGTATGCGGATAATAAAAAAATCAGCAAATCAAATATAATAATACCCGGCCAAGCGGCCCCGATTCATTGAATCGGGGCCGCTTTTCTGCATTCACCCCTCATTTTGTCGCATTCATACCGCCGGGCATAAAATCGGAAAAATCCGGGTTATTATGTGCATGTAAGCAATACAAACCCGACATTCAAAAGGAGGAAACAAAATGGAAATTTCTGCAATTCTCTGCACATTCAAAGACATAGTTTACCCGGTGTTCGGCATTCTGGTTGCCACATTTCTGGTAACATGCATTCCCGGGGTGGCAGACAGCAAAACCGTTTTTGACGAAGAAGACTGATTGAGCAGCCCGGAAGAAGACAGAGCATTTTAAAAAGCAGAAAGAAAACACAAAATACTTTTTAAGGAGTTGTTTTTATGAAAAAGTTTACAGCCGTTTTACTTACGCTTATTACATTTATCACCATATCCACTCCGGCATTTGCTCAGAATACAGCGGAAAACGCGCCTGAAAGCATACAGATTGAAGCTGAGGTAAATGAAGAGCAGTTATCCGCCGGTGAAGAATCCTATGCGGCAAACGTTTCCGATTCTTTTGAATCTGAGGATGCTGCTGAAAACGACGATGAATCACTTCTTTCCGACGCTGTTGTCGCAATTATGTATATGTGTGTTTCCGGCCCTCACGCTCCGTATATTTTCGGCCACACCTGGATCTGCATTAAAAATGTCACCGAAAAAAATCTGAAAGTCGGCAATACAGAAATCGCCCCCGGCGCAATGGCAAGCTTCGGCCTTCATCACTTTGACGGCCTTCACTATGATGACGAAATGTATGATTACAGCGGC
>CADBOL010000092.1 GCA_902796295.1 Oscillospiraceae bacterium | reverse complement strand
GAATCGGAAGCCGCTTAGAGTTTTTAATCTGCGCTCCCCCGTCAATGGTATTGCCGAATACGTCAAAGAGTCTGCCGAGCACTTCTGGTCCGGCGGGTACGGTTATGCACTCCCCGAGCGCTGTCACCTCAAGATTCCTCGCGAGGCCCTGGCTTTCGGAAAGCATGATGCATCTGACTTTATCCTTGCCGATATGCGCGGCAACTTCCATAATCTTTTCGCTCTTCCCGGCTTTTACCGAGAGAGCTTCGTTTATCTTAGGCAGTTTTCCGTCCGGAAACAGAACATCCACAACGGAGCCGTTTACCTGAATGGTTTTTCCGGTCATGATAAATTCCTTTCACCTGAGATTTCGGTGATTTCACCGGTTATTGCGTTTTGTCTTGTATGATTGTATTCAAGCTGAAGCTCGCCGAGCAGGTCCCCGGCGTTGTCATTGGCGTTTTTCATCGCGGTCATCCTTGAATTCTGCTCGCTGCAGAAGGATGAGAGTATGCAGCTTCTGATTTCGGATTTAAGGCAGAGCGGAACGAGCGTGTCAAGCACTTCCCCCGCCCCGGGCATAAACTCGCACTTTGCCGCGCCGTCATCAACTTTGCGCACGGGAAGAATTTTTCTGACACAGAGCTTTGACCTGTCTGAAAAATCGGCGTAGATTACGGAAAAAGAGGAAATGACACCTTCTTTAAAAAGATTCACAAAATAATCCGTAATCAGCGAGGCCGTTTCATTATCAGGTTTTCTGATAACCGGCTCAAAGCTCTCATCGGGAGTGATACCCGCCGCGCAAAGCAGCGACTTCACCCTTCCCCCCGAAACAAAGATTCTCGGGTTTCTGAAACCGCCGAGAGCCGAAAGAGCAAACTTCGCGACATTCTTATTATAATCGCCGCACAGCCCTCTGTCTCCGCCGAGCACAAGTACGGCATCGCAGTCTCTGCCGTTATCGCGGGTAAAGACGCTTTCGCCGCCCGAGTGAGTGAGGGCGCAGGCGAGCATACTCTCCGCCTCGTCGCTGTATTCACGCTGTGAAAACACCGTGTTTCTCGCGGCCGAAAGCCTTGCGCTCGCCACAAGATACATCGCGTTTGTAATCTTCTGCGTGTCGCTTATGCTCTTTATCCTGTTTTTGATTTCTTTGATTCCCGGCATTTAAATCACCGTACTGTCCGCTATTGAAAGAATCGTGTTTATGTATTCGGCGTTATAAGCTCCGAGCGTATCGATATCCTCGCACATGGGCGCGAAATCCTTTTCCGCCGTAAGGCAGACCGCTTCAAGATAATCGCTTATTTTCTCTTCCGGAATATTCTGAAGTCTGTGATTGAGAGCCGCCGTGAGCATTATTACCTGCCTGTGCCTTGGTATGGGGGAATACTGCTTCTGACGCAGGATTCTCATAAGGCTCTTTCCGTAGCTGAGCTTGCTCTTTGAGGATTCATCGAGGTCTCCGGCAAACTGCGTAAACGCCGCCATTTCCCTGTACTGCGCAAGGTCGAGGCGCATTGTGCCGCTCGCCTTCTTCATTATCTTCGCCTGGGCGTCGCCGCCTATTCTCGAAACGGAGATACCGACATTTACGGCCGGTCTCTGACCGCTGAAAAACAGATCGCTTTCGAGGAAAATCTGGCCGTCTGTTATCGAGATTACATTGGTCGGTATATAGGCGGAAACATCGCCCGCGAGAGTCTCGACAATCGGCAGAGCGGTGAGCGAACCGCCGCCGAGCTCTTCGCTCAGATGAGCCGAGCGCTCAAGAAGTCTTGAATGAAGATAAAAGATATCGCCGGGATAAGCCTCTCTGCCCGGGGTGCGCCCGAGGAGAAGCGAAATTGTCCTGTAAGCGACAGCGTGCTTTGAGAGGTCGTCATAGATTATGAGCACATCTCTGCCCTGCGACATGAAGTATTCGCCGAGAGTGCAGCCCGCGTAAGGGGCAATGAATTCAAGCGGAGCGGCATCGCTCGCGGGCGAGCAGACCACTATGGTATAGTCCATGGCTCCCGCCGCCTTGAGTCTGTTTACGAGCGCCGCAACCGTGCTCGCCTTCTGGCATATCGAAACATAGATGCAGATTACGTCTTTGCCCTTCTGATTGAGAATCGTGTCAACGGCAATGGCAGTCTTGCCCGTCTGCCTGTCGCCTATAATAAGCTCTCTCTGCCCTCTGCCTATGGGAAACATCGAGTCAATGGCGATAATACCTGTCTCGAGAGGGGTG
>CADBOL010000091.1 GCA_902796295.1 Oscillospiraceae bacterium | reverse complement strand
GTTGACATATTCGATAATCGCGGTTTTTCCCGATGCATCGGCTATCTGATAATGATAGGTGCAGGCACCGCCGAGCAGATCGTGCATATCATAGCTTTTGAATATTTTTACTGCATCTTCAACTGTCGCGGCGTGGTCAAGAACGGTGCGTATGACAGCGGTTGTTGTGATATCTTTCTTTTCCGTCTGCGTGAAAGTCTCCGGGGTTTCAAGCTCCAGAACACCAATGGAAAGACCCTTTTCATTCATCCCGTCAACGGGAATATAGGGCGCGATAAGAGTGAGCAGTGATGTCAGTTCGTTTTCCGGCAGGAAGCTTCCGCCGTATCCGAGAAAATAGAGTGAAACCGTTGATACGCTCGCGTAGCCGTCTTCCGGATGAGTCCAGACAGTCATTCCGGGCGAATCCATATAGTCGTAGTTTCTTGCGAAAAGCCTGTCTCCCGACGGAGATGACGCGTTGAAGGTTGTGCAACCGAATCCGGTGAAGCTCAATGCGGTCTGCATCATCCGGGATACTTTTTTACTGTCAATGTCGAAATAAAGGCCGAGATTTGAAACAATCTTTCTCGCTTCTGGGTTAAGTTGCAGAAAAACATCCGCCGCGGAGTAGAGCAGGAGCCCCACTGTGGTTGAGTTGCCTGTTTTGCTCTCAAGCAGTGTATCAAGGTCATAATCATAGGTGTAATCCATAAGATAATAACCGTCAGAGAGTTTGGTTATTGACTTGACAGAATCGGCGCGGCCGGTCCTGAATCCGGCTCCCGGGCCGAAAATACCGATTGCCGCTGCAATGATAAGCGAAACGGCTTTGGTTGAAAAGTGAATGGCAGGCATCTTTATCACTCCGTTTTCTTTAGCTTTTACTGCGCCATTATATCATAAGGAGCACGGAGTGTAAAGACCGCATTTTTACAGCCGGCAGTTCTGAGATGATCTGCGCCTTCGGATAACTGCGGCCGCAGGGAAATCGGAAGCTTTCTTCGGAATCCGTTTTTTGATTATTGAATGTATTGATATTGCAGAAGTCTTTTGATATAATTACAGTGTAAAAGCGGGAGCGCTCCCGGTTAAGAAAAAAGCACAAGATTCAGTAAACCCCGCATTTGAAAAATATATTTGTGCAACCAATCAATAATCCGGAAGGGGAAACCTATATGAAAAAGCTATTATGCCTGATTATGACAGCTGTAACCGTATTTGCCTGCTTCAGTTTTACTGCATCTGCTACTGAATCGGCAGGGATTCTGGAGCTTGCCGAAAAATTTAAGGACGGAACCGGCCCCGACTCCGGCGGAATCAGAATTGATTATGTCAGCTATACTCCGGAGAATCTTAAAAAAGGTGTCAGGTACCCGCTCGTTATCCTCATTCACGGTATGGGTCAGGGCGGCAGCAAAAGAGAGCAGATAGTCAATAATGATTTCCCCGCCTTTGCCGGCAAAGAGATGCAGTCGCGGTTTACAAACGGCGCCGCCTATGTCTTCATCCCGCGCTCCGATGAATCTGAAAATCCTTACGGGACCTGGAGTGATGATGAGGTTGAACCGCTTTATGCGGCAATCTGTCAGTTCATTTCGGCAAACAGAGCCCACATTGATCTTACCCGTATCTATATCGGCGGATACTCGATGGGCGGCAAGATGGTTCTGAAAATGATTTCATCCTATCCCGGAATGTTTGCCGCTGCGTTTCCGATGTGCCCTGCCTATATCCCGACCGATGATCAGATTGAAGCGGTAAAGAATATGCCCCTCTGGGTTTTATGCTCAAAATATGATGTTATCGGCGGCTATCACGTATTCGGTAAATATGTTTGGGAGCAGATATGCCGGATCACAAAGGTCCCGGATAAGTGCAGACTTTCAGTTTTCGGAACCGTCTGCTATCCCGACGGCAAAAAGACACCGAGCAACCACCACGTATGGTATGCCGCTTCAAATGATATGTTTGCATATGACGGCGGCGATTATCCCAATATGACGACCTGTGACGCAAACGGCAAAGAGATTAAGCTCACATATCCGGACGGCCTTATATCGTGGCTTTGTAAATACAGATCTTCATATTCCGGCAAAGACCTTAAGAAGACAAATCTTGTTGAAGAGAATGATTCCAGAGTGATTGATCTGGGCATAAGGATATTGAAGGGCCTTAAATTTGAAGTCAGAGATACTTTCAAAGCGGTTATAGCGGTCATTTCAGGCAAATTTTCCGCCCGGCCGAAAATCGTGAAATTAAAATAAAGATATTAATACAGAAAGTTAAACCCTTGCAGGACTATTGAAAAGATCCTGCAAGGGCTTTTTGAAGTTATTCCGTTATATTTCGGTTACTGTTTCAGTGAGTTCTTTTCTTGAGAAATGATTCGGCAGGGGGCCCGCTCCGTCAGCGGCGTAGCCGAGGTCGATAAAGCAGAGAACGGCTTCATTTTCCGGCAGGCCGAAAATCTCTGCCGCTTTATCCGGGTCATAATTGTTTACCCAGCAGCTGTCAACGCCTTCATTATAAGCGGCGAGTATGAGATGAGTCGCAACTATTGCCGCATCTTCGGCTCCGGAAGTGTATCTGCCGCCGGGGTAGGTATAGACTTTTTCTTTATCGTATGCCACCATAAGCACCGCAGGGGCATTGTAGCGGCAGGGAGTGAGAGAATCCATTTTTGCGAGAGATTCGCCGCTCCTGAGTAAATAAATATGCTGTTCCTGCAGATTCTTTGCCGTGGGAGCAAGGCGTCCGGTTTCAAGTATCGCTTTGATTGCTTCATCCGGAACCGGCTTTGATGAATACTTTTTGCAGGAATATCTGTTTTTAACAACCTGAGTGAAATCCATATCAGTTCCTCTTCCGTCTTTATCTGCGGATCATTTTTATCTTTTCGTTTCTCGGTACTTTTTCCTTCCACATTTTTTCAAGGCGCGCATAATTATCATCGGGAATTTCGGGGTTGCCTTTTGAGTAACTCGGGATAATCTCGTTTCCGGGATCTTTAGGATCGGTGGTTCTTGTGTCGTTTCTCCACTTATCCCTTTCCTCTTTGTTCCTGAGATCGGGGATTGCCATCGGTTTTCCGCCTTCAAGCACGCTGAAATATCCGAAAAGACCGGGAAGGAACATATCCATTGCCTCATAGATGTCAATGACATCTGCGTTTTTGTTTCCTCTTACACGCTGCACCATATTATACATGATGTAGTAATCGGAGCCGCCGTGATAGTATTCTTTGGTCCTGTCGCTCAGATCATCTGTGGCGTCATATTCTCTGGCTTTGCCGAGATTCTCGCCGTCATATCTGTCGAGATTCACATAGAGACTCTGAGTACCGTCTTTTGATTTGTCATCCTCTCTCGCGCTCTCCGCTCTGCCCTTTGAGCCGTAAACGGAGTACCAGAGAGAATTCTTTGACGGACCGACACCGTGCAGGCTCTTGAGCAGAGCTCCGCTTTCCAGTGTAACCATCTCCACGGCGAAGGGGCCCGCCTTCGCGCCCATACGCCACATTCTGTCGTTGAAAGGCGCTTCAAAGCCTGTAACGCTCACGGGCCTCTGACCGCTGATATGAATCAGAGGGCCGAGAGAATGAGTGCAGTAATAGAAAGCTGACATTGTGTTTCGCCAGTGATATCTGTCTCCTCTTGTGAGAGAGTGCCAGCCGTCTTCGCAGTTATGCATATATTCGCCTTCGCCGTATTCAAATGTGCCGAGCTTGCCGTCTCTGACAAGCTTTCTCATTGTCTTGGGGGCGGGCATATAGCAGCAGTTTTCGGCATAGGCGTAGATTTTGCCGGTTTCTTCTACGGCTTCAATGAGTTCTACAGCCTCTTTCATATTCTGGCAGGGTAGAAGCTCCGATAAAACGTTATTACCCGCTCTGAGCGCCTTTATTGCGAAGGGCGCGTGCTCATTAGCGAAATTCGCGAGCACGACTATATCCATATCGCACTTGAGAAACTCATCATAATCCGTGAAATATTTTATCTTCTCTTCGCCGAACTGTTCTTTCTTTTCGTTGAGATACTCCTCAAAATTGTCGCAAACGGCGACGAGCTCGGCGTTATCGGAGGCCTTGCAGTATCTCATCATATCGGTGCCGCGGCCTGCGCCTACAACTCCGATTTTCATCTTGACCGATTTTGATTTTCTGACAATGGTTTTATAAAATGAACCGTCTTCATAATACATATCGATGCTGTCTATATTTCTCTCCTCGAGCACCGCTTCCCAGCGCTCCTCCATACCGATATCATACTCAACCGGTCTGAAACCGGCGTTGATGTAACCGGTGATTGCGCTCTTTCTCCACTCATCGGTTGTGAGAGAAACATAGTCAAGATCATACTGGGAGAGATATTTAAGAGTAGCGGTCCTAAGATATTTCTGAAGCCCTGAGCCTCTGAAATCCTCTCTGATTGAGACCATATGAACGTCGCCTGCGTTTTC
>CADBOL010000090.1 GCA_902796295.1 Oscillospiraceae bacterium | reverse complement strand
CCGTCGCGGATTTCATCGGGCGATTCAATCACTCTGAGACCTTTTTCGCTGAGATCGCGGGTGACATCGGGGTTGTGAATTATCTCGCCGAGCGAGCAGCATCTGCGGCCCGAATTCACGGCGTCATACGCCATACCGACCGCTCTGTCAACTCCGAAGCAGAATCCCGCCGTCCGTGCGGTGATTATTCGCAATGTCCTTCCTCCCAGAGCGCCTTGATTGCATCAAAAATCTTATCCGTCACTTCGGTTTCCTCCTCGCGCGAGGGCTTATCGGAGGTAAAGCCGAGCTCCTCATAGGGAATAAGTTTGCCGAATCTGACGGTAACTTTCGAGTGCCTTTTGAGGCCTTCGTCGTTATAGATTGAAACGGGGAGAACTCCGCATTTTGCGCCGGCGGCGAGTCTTGCGACTCCCCTCTTGGGCTTGCCGGGTTTTCCGTCTTTTGAGCGGGTTCCCTCGGGGAACATCGCAAGGATATAGCCCTTCTGCGGAATCTGCATGGCAAATTTGAAAGCGTCGGTATCCGCCGCGCCTCTCGCTATCGGGAAGCCGTTTACGGTGGTAAACGCCCAAGCGACTATGAGATGATTCCACAGCTCCTTCTTTGCCATAAAGTGAAGCTGTCTTTTTTTGATTCCGAGGCCTATTGTCAGCGGATCGATGAGATTCACATGATTTGAGGCGAGGATGAATCCGCCCTCATCCGGGATATTCTCGGTGCCGACATATTTTATTTTGAATTTTGACCCTGCGACAAGCGAGCCGAGGCCCCTCAGTCTGTCATAGGTTTTGCCTTCTTTTACTTCTTTTGTGAAATCAAACTCTTTGATACTCATGCTGTTTTCTCCTTGATAATTCTTACTGCGCTTGCAATCGCCTCATCGAGCGTAAGGCCGCTTGTGTCGAGTATTACACCGTCTTCGGCGGGCCTCAGAGGCGCCACCTCACGGTGAGAATCATTATAGTCTCTTTTGATGAGATCGTCGAGAACATCCTTGAATTCAACGCTGCTGCCCTTTGCGATAAGCTCGTCATATCTTCTCTTTGCCCTGATTTCAGGCGATGCTGTCAGGAAAATTTTGACCTGAGCATCGGGAAGAACAACCGTGCCGATATCTCTGCCGTCCATGATACAGCTGTTGTTGCGGGCAATATCGCGCTGAAGGTCAAAGAGAAAGGCCCTCACTGCGGGAATTGCCGAAACGTCGGATGCGGCCATTGATGCCTCGGGGGATCTTATCTGCTAAGAGACATTTTCACCGTTGAGCAGAACCGACTGCTCGCCGTTTTCGAATTTAAGCTCAACCGTGATACCGGGGAGAGATGCTCCCACGCCCTCGGGGTCATCGGTTTTTATGCCGTTTCTCAGAGCATTGAGACCGACGGCTCTGTAGAGCGCGCCTGTATCGACATAGATATATCCGAGCTCCTTTGCAGCCGCTCTCGCGACTGTGCTTTTCCCTGCCCCCGCAGGGCCGTCAATTGCAACATTGATAATCATATCCGTTCCTCGCTCGCACTTATTCCGGCAAGACGGCCGGTGGAAAACGCTATATGTAAATTGAATCCGCCCGTATAGGCGTCCGTGTCAATTACTTCACCTGCAAAATAGAGCCCGCTTATGAGCTTTGACTCCATTGTTGATGGGTTGATTTCTCTGGTGTCAACTCCGCCTCTCGTTACTATCGCCTCTTCAACCGGTCTGAAATCCGTTACGGTGACCGTAAGGTTTTTAAGCAGGTGAACAAGGCCCGCGCGCTGCTCTTTTGAAATCTGGTTTACCTTGAGATTAAACGGAATTCCGCTGAGCTTTGCAATCACGGGAACCAGCTTTTTAGGCAGGAGCGAATCAAGGGCATTGATGTAATTCCTGTTTATGTTTTCGCCGAAATCCCTGAGAAGACGGGCATCAAGCTGCTCGGGAGTAAGGGCGGGTTTGAGATCGATTGCAATCTTATATCTCATTTTTTCCATTTCGGTTATATGAGCCGAGGCGGAAAGAATCATGGGGCCCGACACGCCGAAATGCGTAAACAGCATCTCGCCGAAATCGGTATATATAACCTTGCCGTTTTTTGCTGTATCAATAACTCTGATTGACGAATTTCTCAGTGAGAGGCCCATCAGCTCGCTGCAGAATCCCTCGTGGATTTCAAGAGGTACAAGCGAGGGAACAGGATCAACCACCCTGTGGCCCGCCTGCCGCGCTAGGCGGTATCCGTCACCGGTTGATCCGGTCAGCGGATAAGATACTCCACCTGTTGCGACAATCACTTTGTCTGAATTTATTATTTCTCCGCTTTCAAGCTTCACGCCTTTAATGCGGGATTTCTCAATCAGCAGTTCATCCGCTCTGCCCTGAATAAGCCGTGAATTCTTTCCGGCATAGCCCCTGAAAAGATCTACTATATCGGAAGCTTTGTCGGAAGAGGGAAAAATCCTGTTGCCCCGCTCAACCTTGAGCGGCACTCCCCTGCTCTCGATAAACTCAGCAAGATCAGACGGCATGAATCTGGAAAAAGCTCCGTACAGAAATCTGCCGTTTCCGGGCACATTTGAAATAAGCTCCTGAATTCCGGAGCAGTTATTGCTCACATTGCATCTGCCCTTGCCGGTAATCATAAGCTTGCGGCCCGGTTTTTCGTTTCTTTCGAGCAATATCACATCGCATCCGTTTTCTCCGGCAGTGCCCGCCGCCATCATTCCCGCGGGACCTGCGCCGATTACAATCAGATCTGCCCGCATCAGGAATCATCCTCTCCGGTGCGGTAAACGTGATATTCCTCCCAGATTTTTTCAAGCTCTTCGAGATTGTCGTGGATTTCCTGCTGTTTTCTGTCGGCGCTCGCCGCTATCAGCGCCGTCACAAGACTCAAAGGTGCCGTAAGAGAATCCACAAATGATACCATGCTGCTCTCGGCAAGCAGGAGATAGGTCGCGAGAGAAGCAATCGGAGACATGACGCTGTCTGTTATGGATATTATTTCGGCTCCTCTCGAGAGGGCGAATTTAATGGCGTTTACGGTCCTCGATGAATATCTCGGGAAGCTGAAAGCGAGCAGAATATCATCTTCGTTTATGCGGAGCATCTGCTCAAACATCTCGCTTGTAGCGGATGTGTCTATAAGCACTATATCATAAAGAAAGCCCATATAGAGAGCCGCAAATCCGGCAATGGCGGCAGATGATCTCACGCCGAGAATATATATCTTTCTCGCTCTGTTGATTGCGTCAACCGCGCCCGAAAACGCTTCGCGCGAGACCGTTTCAAGAGTTTTCTTTATCATATCGGCATCAGCGGTCAGGGCATAATCAATATAGCTGATATCCTCGCTCTGCCGCGCCGTCTCCATCCTCTGCACACTGGTCAGACGGCTCTTGAGCATTTCACGCAGGTTTTTCTGAAGGTCCGGATATCCGGTGAATCCGATCTGCGCCGCAAAACGGACAACTGTGGATTCACTGACTCCCACGGCCCCGCCGAGCTCGGCCGCGGTCATGAAAGCGGATTTTTCATAATTGTTTTTTATATAATCGGCGATTTTTTTATGGCTCTTTGACAGCGAGTCATAATACAACTCGATTTTATTCCGGATATTATCGGGCATAATTACTTCCTCTGTATGCGTTATAACAGAGAAAAGTATAATACATTATTAAAATAAATGCAAGAAAAAATTTATCTTTGCAAGTTTTCTTTCAGTTTTCCGATTCTGTTGACAAAGACCGTGTTATAAAATATAATTTGATTGAAAATTCTGCTGATTACGGAGGGAAAAATGAAAAACAGTGAAATGCTCTGGTATTCTTCGCCTGCATCCGCGTGGACCCAGGCGCTGCCTATAGGAAACGGCACTCTGGGCGCAATGATTTACGGCGGAGTCAAAAACGAAACTCTCGCTCTCAATCACGACGAGCTGTGGACGGGAAGGCCGAAGGACACATCAAAAAAAGGCGCGCCCACCGCTTTTGAGAAAGCGCGCAAGCTCGCTCTCAAAGGCAGATTTCATGAGGCGCGTAAGATTATAGAGAATGATTTCGAGAGCGTGTGGAGTCAGGCGTATCTTCCTCTCGGAAACCTCAATATCAGTTTCAACATCGGCGGAAAAATCAAGGATTACAAAAGAAGTCTCGATCTCTCGAGCGCCGTTTCGGCGGTTGAATTCAAAGCGGGCGACAATGAATTCAGAAGAGAGTACTTCGCGTCATATCCGGATAAAGTTATCTGCGCAGTATTCACCAACAGCAAACCCGTTGACTTCAGTTTCTCGGTAAACTCCGTTCTGAGATCCGACAGCTTCATTGAAGAGGGTACTCTATGGCTTGAGGGTGAGTGTCACGGTGAAAACGCTGTCAATAACAACTGCCCCAACAAGCATTATTTTGATGAGCCGAAAATGAGGGGAATCCGCTTCAAGGCGGGATTCAGACTCATTACCGACGGAGAAGCGCGCAGAGACGGCAATGTCATGCGGGTTTCCGGCTCATGCAATTCAAAAATAATCTTTGCGTGCGAAACAAGCTTCAACGGCTTTGACAGGCACCCGTATCTCGATGGCAAAGAGTATGCTCCGGCCGTGGAGAAACGCCTGAATGATTTTAAATATACGGATAAGACAAAAGAGAAGGCCGTCGAAGACTACCGCAGCTATTATTCAAGGGTTTCCCTTGACATAAAGGGAAAAGAATATAATCTGCCTACGGATAAACGGCTTGTGAATTTCAAAAAGAGCAAAGATGATATCGGCCTTATATTGCTTGTGTGGAATTACGGCAGATACCTGATAATCTCGTCATCAAGGCCCGGCTCTCAGCCGATGAATCTGCAGGGAATCTGGAGCGACAGATATGACGCGCCCTGGAACGCCAACTATACAATCAACATAAACACCGAGATGAATTACTGGCCCGTGCTTATGACAAATCTGGCGGAAATGAATGAACCGCTTGTGAGGATGATAACCGAGCTTTCGGAAACGGGCAAAACGGCGGCAAAGAAGCAGTATAATGCCGGCGGATGGGTGTCACACCACAACGCCGATCTCTGGCGTCTCGCGACTCCCGTGGCTGGCAATGCCTGCTGGGCATTCTGGCACGGCTCATCGGGCTGGCTGTGCAGGCATCTTTTTGACCAGTATGAATACACGCTTGACAAAAAGTTTTTAAGAAACACCGCTTACCCGGTTATGAAAGGCGCGGCGGAGTTTTATCTCGACATCATGACGGAGGATAACGGGGAAATGTTCCTCTGCCCCGGCACCTCTCCCGAAAACGGATTTATCTATGAGGGCGATTACTGCCCGGTAGGCAAATACTCAACCATGTCAATGTCCATAGCAAGAGAGCTGTTTTCAAACTGTATCAAAGCGAGCAAAATTCTGAAGACCGATGCGGATTTTGTGAAAAAGCTTCAGGCAGCAATTGATAAATTCCCGCCCTTCAAAACGGGCAGCGAAGGACAGCTTCTCGAGTTTGACGGCGACTACCCCGAGGATGAAATCCACCACAGGCATGTTTCCCATCTTTACGCTCTTCATCCGGCAAATATAATCACTCCCGACGGCACCCCGGAGCTTGCCGAGGCCTGCCGCAAAACTCTCGAGCGCAGAGGCGACAACGGCACAGGCTGGTCACTCGGCTGGAAAATAAACTTCTGGGCCCGCCTGTTTGAAGGCAACCACGCCCTTAAACTCATTGAGATGCAGCTCAGACCCGTAAAGAGCACCGGCGTGAGATATCACAGAGGCGGCGGCACTTACGAGAATCTGTTTGATGCTCATCCGCCCTTCCAGATTGACGGAAACTTCGGCTATGTCAGCGGAATAACCGAGATGCTTCTTCAGAGCAGAGACGGCAAAATCTTCCTGCTCCCCGCTCTGCCCGATTCATGGAAGACAGGCAGTGTCAGGGGCCTCAGGGCAAAGGGCAATGTGACCGTCGATATAGAGTGGAAAAACGGAAAAATCACTTCATACAATGTTTCGGATCCGAAAGGCATCGAGATAATTAAATGCAGATAACCGTCTGTCATAAAAACGGCGCCCGCAAAACTGCGGACGCCGTTTGTTTCTTATCTTACTTCTTTTTATTCTGTTCAATAATTTCTAGCCCTGCCAGATGGCACTTGACCGTCTTTTCATAAGACGGATACGGCTCAGCGGTGAATTTCTGCTTGCCCGCGGCGTCTTTAAGGCGGATAACCGCGTTATCCGTAACATTGCCGATATCCGATTTCCCGGCAAGGAGATCAAACGCTGAATAAACTGCGCCTTTTACGAGAATGCTTGAGAATGAGCCGCAGAAGAGAGCAAATTTGCCGCCGTGCTCCTCCGCGTTTACGCTCGCGGTGACAGCCGCTTTATATGTTTTCAGATCCGTGAAATCTTCGGGAACCTGAGCTTTGAAAACCTCACAGACTCCGTTATAAGCGGTCGGGAAGGACGGGAAAACATAGATTAAATCCCTGTCTCTGCACTCCTCAACAAGAGTTAACTGAACACAGCTGTCGGGTGAGAAAAGAGCGACATTTTTCCCTTTTATCTTTTTGCTGTCAAAAAGTTTTACAACTCCCTGCTTTACGGAAAACTTCGTCTTTTCCGCGCCTCCGGCATAGTTGGGATCCTGAACCGATTCATAGACAAAATCTATGCTCTTTGAATAGCATTCATCAGCAAGCGTTTTTTTCATCTGGGCATAGAGAGGATTCCCCGCGACCTGTCTCTCATACGAGAAGAGCACGAAATACTCGGCGCCCATTTTGACAGCGGAGGAGATTATGTCATTCGCGTATTTCTTCCAGTCTGTTACTATCACAAGGTCCGCGACTTCCCCGACAAGATCCATACCCTGCTCCGGCTCAATCGCGACTGTGTAAAGATCGGGGTTTACCTCTTTTGCCTTACGCATGGCGGTCAGTGTGAACTGAGTGGCTCTCGCATAAACAAGGGCTCCGATATTTTCATCGCCGGCAAGCTCAGCCGAGGCGGTGATTATCTCCGCGTCGCCGGGCACAAGCACACGGCTGTCGGCATATTCGCGCACAACGACATTGTCGGGATACTGCTCCTCGAGCGCCTTGGCCGCCATATAATCCTCGGGATACTGGCTCTCGGGCGCGACAAGCACCGCGACCTTTTTATCGGGGATTTCAAGCTCAACCGAGTGCTTCTCCGCCTTTCCGCCTTTGCCGCAGGCGGCAAACGAAAGCACGAATAAGCAGATAAGCATGACCGAAATAATCTTTTTCATAAGAATCACCCTATCATCTGATTACTAATTTACTGTTGCATTCCTTGATTACATCTTCCGATATCTTGAGTACTTCCCTGTCATACGAGTAGATTCCGTTGACTTCAAACTCAACATCGCTGACCTGTGTATAAACAGTTGCCGAAAGTCCTTTTTCGACAAGCGGGATTATCTGATTGAAATACAGTTTTCTGTATGCCTGAGAAAGGTTGGCCGAATTCTTATACTGAATGTATCCGAAAGACTTTTTATAATTCCAGACATGCCCTTCTATATTCCAGCTGTATCCGCCGAATTCGCTGAGCACATAGGGCCTGCCGCCGGCGCGCCTTGCCGTGGGCATATGAACGGGGAATATGTATTTGTGAACGCTCTTGAAATCTGGCCCTCTCTGATCGTGCCAGCCGCTCGCGTGGTCAACGAGCCTTGTCGGGTCATATTTTTTGGTCCATTCGCCGATTCTCTTCGCGTCAAACTGACCCCATCCCTCGTTGAAAGGAACCCAGCAGCAGATTGAAACGCTGTTGTAAAGATTATCTATAAGGCCTTTGTATTCCTCCTCAAACTCTTCCCTCCACTCGGGCAGATCGCGGTGAAACACTTTGTATTGATTGTCTTTAACGTGAACATTGATATTCGGGAATCCGCCGGCATAAATCGGATTCAGGGGCTTGCCGCCGCTGATCATATCCTGCCATACGAGCATACCGAGGCGGTCGCAGTGATAATACCATCTGCGCGGCTCCTCTTTAATATGCTTCCTGAGCATATTGAAGCCGAGGCGTTTCATTTCGCTGATATCAAAAATCATCGCCTCATCGGTCGGAGCGGTCAGCTGGCTCTCGGGCCAGTATCCCTGGTCAAGCAGACCTCTCTGAAAATACGGCTTGTTATTGAGCGCGAGTCTCGGAATACCTTTGTCATCCTTCATTATCGAGAATTTTCTCATACCGAAATATGAGCTGACTTCGTCTTTGCTGCCCGAACACTCGAGAGTAAGGGTAAGCGTGTAGAGGAACGGATCCTCGGGGCTCCACAGATGCGCCTGCGGCACGGGAACATCGGCGCCGGGGAGTATATCCGCGCTGAATATCTCTCTGTCTCCCTCGCGGATAACCGCCGTGAGTCTGAAATCGCAGACACAGTTGTGAGCGACGCCGATATTTATGATTCCTCTGTCAATATCGGGCGTGAGTTTTATTGATTCGATATATTTTTCGGGAACATACTCAATCCAGACTGTCTGCCATATACCCGATGTGGCAGTATACCAGAATCCGAACGGCTTGAGATACTGCTTGCCTCTCTGCTGATGGCCGTCATCGGTCGGGTCAAAGACTTTCACGATAAGCTCATTTTCACCGTCCTCTGCGATATCGGTGATATCAAAGCAGAAGGGGTTGTAGCCGCCGCGGTGTGAGCCTGCCTCTTTTCCGTTTACAAAAACGGTGCATTCCCAGTCAACCGCCTCAAAATGAAGCAGAATTCTTTTGCCGCTCTCTTTGCCGAGAGTGAAAAATCTGCGATACCACAGACGCTCGGTGCCTCTGAAAGCCCTGCCGACTCCCGACATATCGCTCTCTATTGAAAAAGGCACAAGTATCTTTCCCTGCCAGCTTGCGGGCTTTGCATCATTTTCTCCGGTAACGGCATAATCATAGCTGCCGTTGAGACATATCCAGTTTTTCCTCTCAAGCAGGGGTCTCGGATAATCCGCAAGAGGGCATTCCCTGCTGACTTTATCAAACCATCTTGTTTTAAGCTCGTTCATAGCAATTCTCCTCGCTTTATTGTCATCAATCGGCGGAGCGGAGCTCATCAAGTCTGTATCCCGCCTCGGTTTTGACGAATGTGAATTCCTGCTTCATGGTCTTTTTATCGCTGACAAGTCTGTATTCGGCGGTAAATGAACCGTCGTCGTTTGCCTTGATAACGGGTTCTTTTTCGGTGTCTCTGACCCATTTGGTGTCTCCCGGCAGCTCGTCACCCGAAACTTTGCGGCAGAATACGCCGTCAATTTCACCATAGAAATCATAATCTTCGAGCAGCTTTTTCGCGCATTCCTCGGTATAGATTCCCTTTATATTCTCAACAAACATGGTGTATGAGGGATATGTTTTGTCAATTACCGGCGCCCATCTGACACCGTCCTTTTCAATCGCTTTGCCCTCATCGCATTCAAGCCTGCCGAGCACGAAAACATCATTGTAAAGCTTCTGATTGGCATCGACACGCATGCGGAACTGTATCTTTGCGCCCTCGCCGATATATGTTTCGGGAGTCACTTCCTTCTGCCCGCAGGATGCAAGGCCGAAGATCAAGAACAAAACCGAAAGAGCAGAAATTATCCTTTTCAATCTGAATTCCTCCTGAAAATTGCATAAAAAAATAGTTTTCTATCTTATTATTTTACAACAAATAAACAAAATAGTCAATTGACGGATGCACTTTTACCCTGTATTTTTTTCTTTTTGTTGTATTTTGAGTGCAGATATGTTATTATATTATTGTTTGGAATAATTATTTTTAATCCGCAACCGAAAGGATGGTATAAAAATGAACACCAAAAAGATTGTTTCCCTTGCAGTATGCATCGCGATGATTTTCTCATTGTTTTCAATCTCCGCGGTCAATGCGGGAGCCGCATACACAAAGACCCAGACTCTTATAGACAGAATCAACTCAACTAAGGAAGTCTGCGTCACGCTTACCGCCGGCAACACTGCACTGGGCAGCTCCACCGACACGATAGCCATCAAAGGCAACGCAATCGCTTATGACTATAACACCGGATTCCTTAAGACAAGAGTAGTCGTCAGAGACAACACCGCATACGCCTATCTTCCGATTCTTCCCTTGTTTTACGTTCAGGTAAACAGTCTCGGCCTCAACTCGGTCGATGTCTGGAAGCTTGTCGAGAGAGCCTCGGGCGTAACCTTTGCCGTGCTCAACTATGTCAGAAGCTATAATGAAACACTTTACGGCGTGAATTACTATGTTGAGGAATATAACGACAGAGCGCAGGTCACAAGCAAATTCTGCTATGTGGGCGATGAGCTCAAGCTCCTCAACGTTAACGATGCAAGAACAAACTCGGTGCAGAATACATACTTCGAGAGTATTTCTTTCAGCGTTCCCGACAGTATGGTTGCAGTGCCCTCGGGATTTGATCTCACCCCGTTCCTCAAAGGGATTTTCGCCGCGATGCTCGCGGGTGCAATCCTTTAAAATCAGTTCAACCGGATAATAACAGAGACCGCCCTGCTTTCATTTGCGGGGCGGTCATGTTTTATTTCAGATTCTGTTTTTCGGCCGGAAATCCGTTCAAAGTGTTTCAATCTCAACGCCGAGTATTGTTACATCCTCAAGCGGTTTATCGCGCATATCTCTCTCAACTCCTGCGATTGCGTCGACTACATCCATGCCCTCAAACACCTGGCCGAATACGGTATGATGATAATCGAGCCAGGGAGTGCCGCCGAGTTTCTCATAATCATCGACGCTCTCGGGCGGATATGAATCGGGAAGCTGCCTCATCTGGGAAATGAATCCGGGGTCGCATTCATGAAGCTGGACTATGAAAAACTGGCTTCCGTTTGTGCCGGGGCCTGCGTTTGCCATGCAGAGCGCTCCGCAGATATTGTGATAATCGGGATGAAACTCATCCTTGAAAGGCGCGCCCCATAAGCTCTCGCCGCCGGTACCCGTACCGGTCGGGTCGCCGCCCTGTATCATAAAATCGGGAATAACCCTGTGGAATATTATGCCGTCATAATAGTTTTTCTCTGCGAGACCGGTGAAATTTTCAACTGTTTTCGGCGCCGCCTCGGGGAAAAGGAGAATTTTCACTTCTCCCATGCTTGTTTTGATTTTTGCGACGGTATCGCCCTTTCCGGGCTTTCTTGTCTGTCTGCTCATTTTAATCCTCCGTCAATGAATATCATTTGTTAAAACTATCCTGCCGTCATCCGTGAATGACGCAATAATTCCGTTATAATCATATGTGCCGTAAAACGGCGCGCGGGCATACATCGTGAGATTCCACTTGACATTGGGATAAACCTTACCCTGAAGATTGGGAATGATAACGAGATCGGGTTTGATATACTTAAGAAATCCCCTTGACGATGAGCCGTAATAACCGTGATGCCCTGCTTTCAGCAGATTGCAGACGCCGATTTTATCCTTCAGCTTTTCCTCAAGGCCGGAGGGCCCGGTGATATCGGCCGCGAGAAATGCGGATTTTTTTCCCTTCACAACTTTAATACCGACCGAAGCCGAATTCTCGCCCTTACCCTGCAGGTCATCATAATAACCTGTATTGAAAAGGCTCAGCTCAAAATCGCCGAATGTCATTGATTCCGGAATATCCTGAATAAGCTCAATGCCCCTCTCCCCGACATCCTTTATCATAGTATTATAGCAATTCTGAAGTCCCCAGTCATCGACCTCATAATCATGATCCATGGCCGGATTGTATTCTTTGAAATACGCCCTGTCGATGACAATATCTTTATCTTTGAGGATAGGGTCAAAATTGCCCGCGTGGTCATAGTGATAATGAGTCACGAGCACAAAATCAAGATGAACCCTGCCGTCTGTATCAAGTGCGGTTTTTTTGATATACCCGGTTACCTGTTTTTCATACCCCTGATAGGCGGTCTTGCGCCTCGGATTGTGATTGCCTTCGCCTGAGTCAATCAGGGCAAAATGCCCGTTGCTCTCAAGCAGGATGCAGTCTGAATTCGCGGTATTGAGGAAATGAATCCTGTCATCACTGACGGGGCCGTTTTCTTTTTCGGAAACGGGCAGATACCTTTTGGCATAGATATTCCCGATCACGACGGTCACGATATCGAGAATGAATACCGATGCCATCAGCGGAACTATAATCCATGTTGCTATTTTTTTGATTTTACTTTTATCCATAAAAACACCGCTGTATAATATAGCATAATAAAACAGAGAATTCCACAATTTTATGAAATTCTCTTGTTAAAATTTGTTTATTGATGTAAAATAACTGTATTCAAAGTAAAGGAAACACAGCTATGGATTCAAAAAAAGAACTCATTTTCAGATCGATATACAAGACCGGTTTCGTCATCGCGTTTTGCCTGAGCATGGGCGTATGCGGCCCGTTCGGTTTTTCGGGCGGCATGATAATCGCGCTTATTTCGGCGGTATTCCTCAATATCACCCCCGACACACTCATCTCTCCGATGCT
>CADBOL010000089.1 GCA_902796295.1 Oscillospiraceae bacterium | reverse complement strand
CCGCGAAAAGGCTGTGCTCGACTTCTGGAATGAAAACGATATTTTCACCAAGAGCATGAAAAACCGCGAAGGCTGCCCCACCTATACATTCTATGACGGTCCGCCGACCGCAAACGGCAAACCGCATATAGGCCATGTGCTCACCAGAGTTATAAAGGATATGATTCCGAGATACCGCACAATGAAGGGCAACTATGTTCCGCGTAAAGCCGGCTGGGATACTCACGGCCTGCCCGTTGAACTTGAGGTTGAAAAAATGCTCGGCATCAACGGTAAGGAACAGATAGAAGAATACGGTCTTGAGCCGTTTATCAAATACTGCAAAGAAAGCGTATGGAAATATAAGGGAATGTGGGAGGATTTCTCCGGTACTGTCGGTTTCTGGGCCGATATGGATAATCCCTATGTTACCTATCACAATGATTTCATCGAATCGGAGTGGTGGTCGCTCAAACAGATATGGGAAAAAGGTCTTCTTTATAAGGGTTTCAAAATCGTACCTTACTGCCCGCGCTGCGGCACTCCCCTCTCCTCACACGAGGTGGCACAGGGCTACAAGCTCGTCAAGGAGCGCTCGGCAGTAGTAAGATTCAAGAAGAAAGACGCGGATGAGTATTTCCTCGCGTGGACAACCACACCCTGGACTCTGCCTTCAAACCTTGCTCTTTGCGTAAATCCCGATGAGACTTACGTAAAAGTCAAAGCGGCCGACGGATACACTTATTATATGGCAAAAGCTCTGCTTGATTCCGTTCTCGGAAAACTTGCAGATGAAGAAAACGGCATAAAAGCCTACGAGATACTTGAAGAATACAAAGGAACCGATCTTGAAGGGATGGAGTATGAGCCTCTGTTTGAGTGTGCCGGAATCTCCGCCGCAAAGCAGGGCAAAAAAGCTCATTTCATCACCGTTGACAGCTATGTCACTATGACAGACGGTACCGGTATTGTCCATATCGCACCCGCATTCGGCGAGGACGACGCCAATGTCGGCAGAAAGTATGACCTTCCTTTCGTTCAGTTTGTTGACGGCAAAGGCAACATGACCGCCGAAACTCCTTATGCCGGCAAATTTGTCAAGGATGCCGACAAAGATATTCTCATTGATCTTGATAAAGATGGCAAGCTCTTTGACGCTCCTAAATTTGAACACGAA
The DNA here is from genome assembly GCA_902796295.1 of Oscillospiraceae bacterium. Lineage (GTDB taxonomy): Bacteria > Bacillota > Clostridia > Oscillospirales > Acutalibacteraceae > CAG-177. The sequence goes on along the minus strand of CADBOL010000089.1, from coordinate 4,434 downwards.
TATCCTCACTGCTGGCGCTGCGACACTCCGCTGATTTATTACGCGAGAGAATCATGGTTTATCAAGATGACCGCAGTAAGGGATAATCTTGTAAAGAATAACGAAACAGTCAACTGGATTCCTCAAAGCATAGGCACCGGAAGATTCGGCGACTGGCTTAAGAATATACAGGATTGGGGCATCTCACGCAACCGTTACTGGGGCACTCCGCTCAATATCTGGGAGTGTGAATGCGGCCACAGGCACGCGATCGGCTCAATAGCAGAGCTCAAAGAGATGAGTGATAACTGCCCGGATGATATTGAGCTTCACCGTCCGTATATCGATGCAGTAACCGTAAAATGTGAAAAATGCGGCAAGGAAATGCACAGAGTTCCCGAGGTTATTGACTGCTGGTATGATTCCGGTTCAATGCCTTTCGCTCAGCATCATTATCCCTTTGAAAACAAAGAACTGTTTGAAAAGCAGTTCCCCGCTCAGTTCATCTCCGAAGCTGTTGACCAGACAAGAGGATGGTTCTATTCTCTTATGGCAATCTCAACACTCCTTTTTGATAAATCCCCCTATGAAAACGTAATCGTTCTAGGACTGGTTCAGGATGAAAACGGTCAGAAGATGAGTAAATCAAAGGGCAACGCAGTTGATCCGTTTGATGCTCTGAAAAATCTCGGCGCCGATGCAATCCGCTGGTATTTCTATACCAATTCTGCTCCGTGGCTTCCCAACCGATTCCACGACAAGGCGGTTGTTGAGGGACAGCGTAAATTTATGGGCACTCTCTGGAATACCTACGCTTTCTACATTCTCTATGCGGATATTGATAAATTCAACCCGAAAGAGCATACTCTTGATTATTCGAAGCTCAATGTTATGGACAGATGGCTTCTCTCAAGGCTCAATACTCTCATCAAGACAGTTGACAATTACCTCGATACATATCAGATTCCCGAAGCCGGCAAAGCGCTTCAGACCTTTGTTGACGAGCTTTCAAACTGGTATGTCCGCCGCGGCAGAGAAAGATTCTGGAAACAGACCGGTGATGATGATAAAGTCAACGCATATATGACTCTCTACACAGCGCTTGAAACCTTCATCAAACTTGCAGCGCCCATGATTCCCTTCATCACCGAAGATATTTATCAGAACCTCGTCAGAACAGTTGACAATTCCGCACCCGAAAGCATACATCTCTGCGATTACCCTGTTGCAGATGAAAGCATGATTGACAAAGACCTTGAAAACTATATGGATGAAGTACTCAAGGTTGTAGCTCTCGGCAGAGCGGCCAGAAATACCGCGAATATCAAAAACAGACAGCCTCTCGGCAAAATGTTTGTCGGCGTTCCGCGCGTGCTTCCCGAAGAATATCTCGAAATAATCGAAGAGGAACTCAACATCAAAAATGTTGAATTCGTTGATGATTCTTCGTCATATGTTTCATATTCCTTCAAGCCGCAGCTCAAAACACTCGGCCCCAAATACGGAAAACTTATAGGAGCAATAAGAAATGCTCTTCAGTCTCTTGACGGCTCAAAGGCAAAAGCAGAGCTCGACTCAAGCGGAGCAATTGTAATTAACGCCGACGGCAATGAAATCAGCCTTGCCGCAGAAGATCTGCTTATTGAAACCGTACAGAAAGAGGGATATATGGCTGAGAGTGACAGCGGCATCACCGTTATCCTCGATACCAATCTTACACCTGAGCTTATTGAAGAAGGTTATGTAAGAGAGCTTACTTCAAAGATTCAGGATATGCGTAAAAAGGCCGGTTTTGAGGTAACGGATACTATCAGGATCTACTATGACGGCAACGATAAGATAGCCGGTATTCTCAATGCAAATAAAGACGGTATAAGCAAAGATGTTCTTGCAACCGAAATGATAGCCGGAGCCGGCGGCTCATACACAGCCGAGCTTGATATAAACGGTGAAGAAGTTACTATGGGCGTTGAAAAGAATCAGTAAAACTATAAAAGAGCGAAACGCTGCCGCGTTTCGCTCTTATGCCAATAATATATTTAAGGAGTGCAGATATGTTCAACGGTAAGCTTAAAGCGCTGACCTTCAGCTATGATGACGGAGTGACACAGGATCAGAGGCTGATAGAAATACTGAATAAATACTCTCTGAAATGTACATTCAATCTGAACTCCGGTCTTCTGGGAACGTCAAATTCTCTTGTTTGCTCCGGTGTAACGGTTGCGCACTGCAAACCCCGCGCCTGTGAGATTAAAGGCATTTATGAAGGTCATGAAATTGCTTCGCACACGCTCACCCACCCAATGCTGACGGAGCTTGATGAAGATGAGATAATCAGGCAGGTTGAAGATGACAGAATCGCGCTTTCAGAAATTGCCAGTTATGATATTGTCGGATTTGCTTATCCCGGAGGCGGCAAAAACTTTGATTCGCGTGTTTCCGAGATAATCAGAAAAGGAACGGGAGTCAGATACTGCAGAACCACGGTAAGCAGCTATTCATTTGAAAAGCAGGATAATCTGTTTGAATTCAATCCCACGGTATGCCATCTCAGAGAATTTGATAAAATGACTGCTCTTGCAAAAGAATTCGTTGAGATGAAACCGGATAAACCTTCCGTTTTCTATATCTGGGGCCATTCATATGAATTCGACATATCAAATACCTGGAAAAAATTTGAAGAATTCTGTGAATTCATCAGTAAAAGAGATGATATCTTTTACGGTACAAATAAAGAAATACTTCTAAATGAATAAATCTTAAATAAAAACCCGCCGAAAAAAGGCGGGTTTTAATCATAATAAATATTGAAAAATCAGCTTTGGCCGCCGTCGGAATTGAGATAATTCAGAGCCTCTCTGAGCTGATTATCCTCCGCTTCAGAAAGCATGAGGATTTCATCATTATCTGCAAGCAGAGTAACATCTCTGTCGGGTTTAACGCCGACCTTGTCATACACGGCGCCCTCACCGTTTTTCGGAATTACAAGGCCGGTAGTGAGCAGTATTGCGCTGCCGTCATCAAGAGTAAAGAGCTCCTGCATTGTGCCGTTACCCGAGGTGTTGATACCGAAAAGCATTGCACCGTTAATATCTCTCATATCACAGGCGAATAATTCGGCCGGGCCCGATGTTCCGCTGTTGATAAGCACGGCATAGTTCATACGGACATCGCCCTCATGAGCGGAAAAGACCTCTTTGTCTTTATTATTCTTATCCCTGACCACGGCAATATATCCCTGAATATTGGGAATAATAACATCGAGTGACTGCGCTGCATATTTTACAGTGCCCTGACTGGTATTTCTGAGATCTATAACAACAGACTCAATGCCGTTATCTTTCATCTTATTAAGTTCAGCTGAAAGCTCATCGGCCGTGTTCTTATAAAACCCGCTGATTTTTATATATCCGTTTGTACCGCCCATTTTTGAGATAATAGACGGAATAGTGAAGCCAGAAAGCATCTGAGCGGTTTTGGTGACATCATCTCTGGTATATTCGATTGATACACTTGTCAGTTTTGCGGAATAAAGACGGCTGAAAAGCGAGTTGTAATTTGAACGTCTGACTGATTCACCGTCAATTTTATTGATTATATCGCCGGGGGTCAGCCCCTCGTTTGCTGCCGGGGACCCCTCATAAACATATGTAATATAAGCACTGTTTTTGCCTGTATCATAAAACGCCTCAACGCCTATGCCAACAAGACCGTTTTCGATCCTGCTTTTATATGACTCGTATTCACCGGCTGTCATATAAAGACTGTTCGAATCATTGAGACCGTTGACGTAACCCTTGGCAATTGAAGATCCGAGATTATTGTTGTATTCATTCAGATTGCCGTAGAAATAATTGGATATAATCCTGTTGATCTCTTCGGCGCTGTCAAATGACTGGGAGCGCTGCGAAATATTGCTTATAATCCCGTTGTAAATCTGTTTTGAAAACACCATTGTAATGGCAAATGTAGCCGCTATTGCCGTTATGACAAGCGAAAGACAGATGCCGACGGATATCTTTTTATTCATTGGATCACTCCGTATAAATCAAACGCCGATAATTCAAAGATTATCAGCGTTTTAATAGTATTATGCAGTAGTATTTCTGACATAATTTGCAGGGTTAACTCTGCTGACAGAACCGTCTGCGTTCTTGATTCTGACCTCAAAATGAAGGTGAGGTCCGGTAACGTTTCCGGTTGCGCCCACTATGCCTATCTGCTGACCTTTTTTGACTATCTGACCGACATAAACCTGGATATTGTCGGAGTGCGCATAAAGCGTCTGTTTACCGTCGCCGTGGTCTATAACACAGTAGTTGCCGAATCCGTAATTCCAGTTGCCGTCATTAACGGCAAGAATTACTTTTCCGCCCTGTGCAGCATTGAAAGGACGGCCTCTCGTGTTTCCGCCGACAGCGCATATATCCATGCCCCAGTGAGGAGAACCGTCGG
>CADBOL010000088.1 GCA_902796295.1 Oscillospiraceae bacterium | reverse complement strand
GGGCGTTCTGACCGATGTCTTTATCAGCGCTGTCTGGATTGACTGCGGCAGTGAAGAGGGCATTATCTGGATTACCGCCGATATAATCGGTCTTACCCGTATAGAGGTCAATAAAATCCGCGGTATGATAATGGCTTCGGAAGTAATCAAAGGCTGCAAAGGTATCAATGTCAGCGTCACTCACAGTCACAGCGGTATTGACACTCTCGGATACTGGGGCAAGCCTTTCCTGAGTATTCCAGCCGACGGCAAAGACCCGGAATATATGGATATGCTTATGAAAAAGGCAGTCGAGGTTTCGGAGAAAGCTTATCTTAACCGTAAACCCGGCAATCTTTTCAGCGGAAAAATCGAAGTACCCGGTGGCCTGTTTACCAAAAGAGGTTTTACCGATAAGCACGAGATTCTTTCAAGATTCAGATTTTCGCCCGATGACGGCTCAAACGAAGTCTGGGTTATGAATTTCGGCGCTCATCCGAATTCACTCGGCGGCGGCAACAGAATGCTCAGCGGTGAATATCCGTTTTTTATGAGAGAAAAAATCAAGTCCGATACCGGCGCGGATGTTCATTTCGGAATAGGAGCAATAGGCGCTATGGACGGCGCCGAGCTTGATGAAGATCCTCTGACCTGCGTCAAAAAGCAGGGCCTGATGTATGCCGATGCGGCTGAAAAAATAACCGACGAGCATCCTCTTGAGCCGAAAATCAGATTCATCACTCAGCCGTTTTATTATCCGGTCGATAATTATGTTCTTACTCTTCTTGCTCTTAAACATACAATGAGCTTCAAAGCTTATCCCTGCAAAAGCAGCCTTACCGGCATAGCGATGGAATCTGAAATGACCTATATGACAATAGGCGATACCAAAATAGTACTGCTTCCGGGAGAAAGCTTTGTTTCGACAGTTTACGGTTCATATATTCCGAAGGAATTATCCACAACAGGCGAAGGTCCCGAAATAAATCCGGAGCCGCTGTGCGAAATATGCAACGATCCGAATCTTATAGCATACGGCAATACAAATGATATGACCGGATATGTTGTTCCGCCGAATGATTTCATTCTCAACAAGACTCAGCCGTTCCTCAACGGAACAAAAGACAAAAACGGTCTTAATCATTATCATGAAACCAATTCAATGGGCATTAACAGTCAGAAGGCTATAGCGGATAATTTCAGAGATATGGTTTCAAGATTTTAATCTTATTTATAATAATTCTATCAGGTTCAGGGGTGTCATAACAGACGCCCCTGTCGGGTATTTATCAGCGGAGGTTTTGACATTGAAAAAAAGATTTATAAGGAGCATTGCCTGTTTGATATCATTATTAATTATAACAGGTTCGTTTTCTGTCTGCGGCTCTGCCTCTGACGGTTTTGATTTAACACAGTACGGCAGAGAAGGCGGATATCTTGCCATAGGTGACAGTATCTCGCGCGGCTGCGGGGCAGACGGCTTTTATATCGACACCGATAAAGCCGAAGGCGGTCAGTATGATCTGTTTTATCTTCGCAATGTCGAAGGCGCTTTTCCCTATCTTGTCGCACAGGCGGTAGGTTGCAGCACCCCCGCCGATATTACTGACAGGAGCGGCAATTACTGGCCATGCGCGTATCCCGGTATGACGGTTGCAATGATGCTCGATCTGCTCGGGGTTGAGGATAATTTCAGCGACTATGATCTTGATTATATGTATTATGATGATATGCTGAAATATTTCGGCTGGGAAGGTTCGGCTGCCGGGGCGAGAAACGGTGAGAAATATGTTGAAGGCGAATGCGCCCGGTGCGGTAAAATCACTGAACTCATTGACAGAGCAAGTCTCATTACCGTTCAGCTCGGTATGGCCGATGTCTTTTACCGCGCATATCGTATCGCAACAAGCGGAGGTTCTCTTGCGGGCGGACTCAGCTTTGATCTGAGCAATACCGATGCAATTAAAGAGCTTGTTACGCGTGTAATAAAAGAGCTGAATGCCGGTAAAGAATACTGGGAAAAGTATTATCCCGTTCTTATAAAAACAATCAAAGACAGAAATCCGGGTGCAACAATTGTTATGGTCGGCACTTTCAATCTCGTAGCCGATCTGACTCTTCTTGACGAAACTCTTCTTCCTCTCGGTTCATTGTTAAGCGGGATAACCGCTTCAATGAATGAATCCTTAAGGAAATGGGAAAAAGAGCTCGGAGTAATATATGCCGATATAGGAAACGCCGAAACGCTTGCCACGGAAAAAGGGTGGGCGCTGCTCGGTGATTTTATGGATAATTCATTTGCCGGTACTCATCCGAGTCAGAACGGTTATAATTATATTACCCGTCAGGTTCTTTCGGTTTTGCCGGAGCCGGTGAAATATGACAGGCTTACTCTTGATATCGGTATTCTTGACAAGGTCGATTTTGTTCTTGTAAACGGTTTACCTGTAAATAACTTTGAGATTGAAGGCAAAACGCTGACGGTACCGCTTGTTCCCGCTGTCTCAAATCTTACGCTTGGTTCGGAAAACGAAGACGGAAAGACGACGGTTCGCAATTATATGATACTGTATCTTCCGGGCAGGGGATATACCGCTTTCCGGTATTACGGAAGCTCCGATATATTCGGTCTTTTCCTGAGACCTTTCAATCTGATAATGAGACTGGTCAGACTGATATCCGAAAAAATGACATTCGGATAATATAATGCTTAAGATGAAATGAAAATGAAAGCAATTGATCTTATAAAAGAAAGACGAAGTGTGCGTACTTTCAGCGGAAAGCCGCTGAGCAAAGAGGATGCCGCAAGAATTTTGGCGTTTGCCGAGGAAGCAGCGAATCCTTACGGACTTCATATTGACTGGGTTTTGCTTGATACAAAAGCAACCGGTCTCAGGACACCGGTCATTGCCGGCGAGGATACATACATAGCAGGCAAAATGAAACGCACTCCCCATGCAGAGGAGGCGTTCGGATACTCTTTTGAAAAAACGGTTCTGTTTGCTCAGTCAATCGGTGTAGGCACCACATGGATAGCCGGCACAATGGACCGTGATTCTTTTGAAAAAGCGGTTTTTCTTGCCACTGATGAGGTGATGCCGTGCATAAGCCCTCTCGGCTATCCTTCCGATAAAATGTCGGTAAAGGAAACGATAATGAGAAAAGGCGTCAAGGCTGACCGCCGCCGCGATTTTCAGGAATTGTTTTTTGACGGCTCGTTCGACTCACCTTTGAGCGCCGATACATCCGGCAAATGGAAAAATGCTCTCGAAGCAGTACGCCTTGCTCCGTCCGCTGTGAATAAACAGCCGTGGAGAGCCGTAATATGCGGTGACACCGTTCATTTTTATGAAAAGCGCAGCAAATCACGCAATGAGGGTGAATGGGATATTCAAAAGATTGATATGGGTATAGCTCTCTGCCACTTTGAATCGGTTTGTGCAGATGAAGGATTAACTGTTAAATTCCGCACAGAAGATCCCGGTTTTGCCGCAGATGACTATACCGTATATATCGCATCTTATTCTTTATAACTCAGTAGCAACAGCAGGTTGCTTGAAATGACAGGAAACCGGATTTAGAATTTATACCGGGAGGTGCTCATATGAATACCAAAGATATAATCTATAAACTCAGAACCGGAAAAGGTATGTCTCAGGATGAGCTCGCAGAAAAACTTTATGTTACAAGGCAGGCGGTATCACGCTGGGAGACCGGGGAAACCGTTCCGAATACCGAAACGCTTAAAATGCTCTCGGATTTATTCAATGTTTCAATCAACACCCTGCTTGGTTCTCCGCAAAAACTGATTTGCCAGTGCTGCGGTATGCCTCTTGAGGATGAAATTATCGGCAGAAATAAAGACGGATCTTTAAATGAGGAATACTGTAAGTGGTGCTATGCACAGGGTACTTATACTTACAGTGATATGGACGAGCTGATAAATGTATGTGTAAAGCATATGGTAAATGATGACTTTACCGAAGAACAGGCGCGTTCATATATGAAAGCAAAGCTCCCGACTCTGAATTACTGGAAAAAGTATGAAGAACTGAGTGATAACGGCGAGTTTGACAGCTTCAAAAAACAGCTTATCAAAGAGATTAATCAGCTTAAACCCGATGGTATGCCGGAGCTCGGAAGTCTTAATGCTCTTGTCGGAAGCTATGTCAATCTCGGCTACAGGTTGCCAGGCGGAGAAACGGTGAAATTCCTTGATGACGGAGTTACATATCTCGGCAATCAGCTTGAGTCAGAGTTTGAAAGCGGTGTCTGTTTCGGAGTGCTTGCGAATATGGATTTTATCCTTATCAGTAAATATGAAGCCGACGGTCAAAACCCCGAGCTTCTGCTGTACAAAAAAAGATAAACAGCGCTTAATGAAAATGACAATATGAAACCATTGACTTTACTTATAAAGCCCGCCTCCGGTCTTTGCAATATGAGTTGCAGATATTGTTTTTATAAATCTGCAAGTGCCTGCAGAGATAATATAATCATGTCTTATGACACGGTTGATCTGCTGATACAAAAGATTGTCTCTTTTCAGCCCTCTGCCCTTACATTTATGTTTCAGGGCGGCGAGCCTTTACTGGCCGGAATTGATTTTTATAAATATTTTGTTTCATCGGTCAGAGACTCAGTCCGTGTACCGGTATCATATGCATTGCAGACCAACGGATTGCTGATTGATGACGAATACGCCGGCTTTTTCAGTGAAAACGGCTTCCTTCTCGGTGTATCGCTTGACGGGGATAAAAGTGTAACAGACAGAAACCGTTCTGACAATAACGGAAGAAGTGTATTTGACCGCGTGATGAATTCAATCAATATCCTTCGCAGTCATTCGGTGGATTTCAATATTCTTTCGGTTATAGATGATGAGAGTGTTAAAGAAACTGAAAAGACATATTCATTTTTTAAAGATTGCGGTTTTTCATTTATACAGTTTATTCCGTGTATCGACTCGGAGAGCGCAGCTTCAATAAGTATGACGGCATATGAGAGCTTTCTGAAAAAGTCTTTTGATCTGTGGTATAATGACTATATTCAGGGCAATTATATTTCAATCCGTCATATTGATAATTATCTGAGTATTCTTCTCGGTATGCCTCCGGAGAACTGCGCTATGTGCGGCTTTTGCGGGAATTATTTTGTGCTTGAGGCAGACGGAGACCTTTATCCCTGCGATTTTTACTGTGACAGTTTAAACAGAGTTGCATCACTTTCCGATGAGAAACCGTTTGAAATCAATGATAAGCACAGAGCCTTTATTGACGAATCAAAGGTAATTCACAATCATTGCCGAAAATGCCGTTATTATATATTATGCCGGGGCGGATGTAAAAGAGACAGGATCAACGGATACAGCGAAAACAGATACTGCAAAGCTTTTTATTCGTTTTTTGAATATGCCGGCGAGCGTATGCTGTCAATCGCCGCAAGGATAAAAAGCGAATAATCAGATTCGCTTTGGTATAAAATAAAAATGAGGAAATAAAAATGAAAAAGCCAAATGTAATTATTATCATGACAGACGACCAGGGATACGGCGATCTCAGCTGTATGGGTGCGGAGGATTTCAAAACTCCGCATATCGATTCTCTTGCATCGGAAGGGATCCGCTTTACCTCTATGTACAGCGCTTCTCCTGTTTGCTCACCGTCAAGAGCGGCTCTGCTGACCGGCAGATACCCTGCAAATGCGGGAGTGAGAGCCATCCTTGCCGGGCACAGAAAAGCCAGCGGACTTACCCCGGCGGTGCCTACCATTGCCGGCGCTTTAAAAAAGCTCGGATATCATACCGGTATTTGCGGGAAATGGCATCTCGGTCTTAAAGACGAGTGCAGGCCAAACAGCAACGGCTTTGATGAATTCAGCGGATTTCTTGCCGGATGTGTTGATTATTATTCACATATCTTTTACTGGGGTATGGCTGACGGAAATACCAACCCGGTTCATGATTTGTGGGAAAATGAAAACGAAGTTTATGATAACGGCGAATACATGACCGAGCGTATCACAAACAAAAGTGTTGAGTTTATTCAGAAGAACTGTGACCGTCCGTTTTTTCTCTATGTTGCTTACAATGCTCCGCATTACCCGATGCACGCTCCGGAGAAGTATTTGAAGCGGTTTGAGCACCTGCCTAAGGACAGACAGCTTATGGCTGCAATGATAAGCGCTGTTGACGACGGCGTGGGTGAAATCCGCGCGGAGCTTGAGAGACAGAATCTGCTTGAAAACACAATTATTTATTTTCAGAGTGATAACGGACCTTCAAGAGAGTCAAGAAACTGGCTCGACGGCAATGAAGATTTATATTACGGCGGCAGCACTGGTATTTTCAGCGGCCATAAGTTCAGCCTGTTTGAAGGCGGAATAAGAGTGCCGGCAATTCTTTGCCGGAAAGGCGTAATTGAGAGCAGAGTTATAGATGATCCGCATATAGCTACGGATATTTTTCCTACCGTGCTTGAAATGTGCGGCGGCAATCCCGGTGAATATGAGCTTGACGGCGTAAGTCTAAAAGATATGCTGTGCGGCAGCGGAGACTCTCTTCACGATTACCTGTTCTGGGAGATGGAGGATCAGACCGCTGTCAGAAAGGGCAGATACAAGCTCGTTCTTAACGGACGCACCGATGAAGGAGAAGCTCCGAGGGCTGATGTTTTTCTGTCGGATCTGGAAGCCGATCCCGGTGAAAAGATCAATCTTGCCGATGAACTGCCGGATATATGCGCAGAGCTCAGACAGGCGGCGCTTTCCTGGAGAGCCGGTATTGAAAAAACCTGGGAAGATAAATTTGAGAAGAACTATAAAAGTCTCACATAGTTTTTAATTAACTTAAAGGCTCGCGGATGAGTATTTCCGCGAGCCCGATTTTATCCCGATTTTATAATAATATATAAGACAATTTATAAAAGAGCAGTGTACACCTCTTCGCCGCCGTTTAAATATACTTCAAGAGTATATTTATCGCGAAGGCAGTGCAGGCTTTTTATTTCACCCCGGTATATGACATCATCGCGCCCCGCCCGTTTTATACGGAATCCTTCCGGAGTCTTAATCAGAGCCGGATCATTGTCTTTAAGCAGCTTCCTCACTTCGGAAACAGGGAATGAACGGATTATACCGCCTTCATATGTGATTTCGCAGGGCGCGGACATACAGCCGATATCCTTTTGTCTGTATCCGGCATAATTCCAGCCGGGAATCCACGAAATCATTATCGCTCTGCCTTTTTCGTCTGCGAATATCTGCCCGGCGTATCTGTCGGGCCCTTTATCCGTTTCGCTTTCACATTCAGCGGTGAAACATCCGTTTTCAAAAGAACCAACCGATATAGAAAAGCTGTGAGAGTCCTTTCTGCAGACCGATGCCGAAAGCAGGTATTTATCACCGAATCTGATGAATGAAGGGCATTCCGCATATTCGGCGTTTTCCCACTCACGCATTACACCCCGGTATTTCCAGTCAAGCAGATCGGTGCTGTCATAGAGAAGCAATACCGCAGAGCCTTTTTCACGGTTTCCGGAAGCAATAACACAGCGGTATCTGCCGTCTGCATAACAAACCGCAGGATCTCTGAAGTCCTTTGAACCCTCCGGCGGAATCTCGTCAATCACAGGGTTCCCGTCATATTTTTCAAAGTTGATTCCGTCAGATGAAAAGGCAACGCCTATTGTCTGCCTGCCATCCCTTACGCAGGCATAAAACAGATACAGAGTATCATCCTTTACTATGGCTGTTCCCGACCAGCAGCCGTCTTTGTCATAATCCTTATCCGGATAAAGCGCAACAGGAAACTCTTCATAGTCAATGAAGTTTTTTGTGCGCGCATGACCCCAGTGCATGCTCTCGTGCCACGGTGTTTCATAATTCGGCGCATGCTGATAGAAAATTTGATAATAACCGCGAAACTGCACAAGCCCGTTCGGATCGTTTATCCATCCCTTTGAAGGTCTGTAATGATATTCGGGAATTTCTGTATCAATAACGCCGGTTTCATTAATTCCGGCGTTTCTTTCTTTTTCCATTAATTTTTCCCTCCGCTGAAATTTTGAATCCGGTATTATTATAATCTTTAATTGTGCCGGAGGTCAACCGGTAATATGTTTTCTATCTTTGATATTGAACTTTTTTGTTTGCGTGTGATATAATTATTAAAACCGTTTATTTATTGTAATATTTGCGGAAGAGCGTCATTGAATACGGAAATCATCGACGGTTTCTTTCGCGGTTATGATTAAGGGGAGATATTAAAATGAAAATTCTGAAAAAAGCAACGGCCGTTCTTCTCTCTGCCGCAATGATTGCGGGCGCATCCGTAAGTGCCTTTGCCGCGGACGGGGCCAAAGAAGGATACGGATTTTTCGAGCATGCCGTGGATAATGTTTTCGGCGTTGTTCAGGATGGATTATTTGCTCTGCTTACGGCAATAAATGTCCGCTTCGGTATACCAAACGCCCGAGATTATAAAGCGGGGGAGAGCGAATACTTTTATCCCGGCACCGGCGGCAGGGTAAACGGAACATCCTGGAAAGCCGGATTTGCCGATAACAGCATTATACCCGAAGTATGGCGCCGCGACGCAGAAGGAAACCCCGATCCCAACGGTTACTATCTTGATAAAATGCACAGCGGCGGCGGCTATCAGGCGGAGATTGACAAGATTTATTCGGGTCAGAATGTGAATGTAATTGTTCTTTCCAATAATTGCGATATTAACGGCAACGGCAAAAATGATATTATCATAATGATCAGCGCCGACGGTGTCGGTATCACAAGCAGCACCTGCCGCGATATCAGAAAGGCGGCGGAGGAAAAACTCGCTCAATACGGCATTGAATCCGGTGATATTCTTTCCTGTACCGTAAGCGCGACTCACTGCCACGCGGGTCTCGATATTCAGGGGATGTACTGGAAAAGAATAATCAGCGTACTGCTTGCCAATCTTTTCAAACGTTTTATCCCCGGTCAGTATATGCTCACTCTTGAAGAGGATATGCACGCAACTCTTGTCGATAAGGCATCCGATGCCGTTAAAAGAGCGTTTGAAGGGATGGAAGAAGGCACTCTTTCGTTTTTCAATACCGCCGAGGCGGACGGTGTTAGAGATAAATTCAACAGCGGAGCCAAGACGCAGAACAGATTCTCTTCATTCATTTTTGAATCAGAGAGCGGCAAAAAGACGATCGTTTCAAATATCGGCGCTCATCCAGTTTCGGCAAACGCTCAGCAGACTCATATGACCGACTGCGATTATCCGTATTATATGAAACTTGCCATGAAAGACGCAGGATATGATTTCCTGTTTATTCAGGGAACTCAGGCGGGTGTTTCGACTGCCGATTCGGAAATAGGTGAGGATGCGGAAAAATGGGCTCAGTCCAAAGCTCTCACAAAAGAGGAATGGGTTCTGAGATACGGCGAAAAAGTTGCGGATGAGATGTATGAAGGATGCGAGCCCG
>CADBOL010000087.1 GCA_902796295.1 Oscillospiraceae bacterium | reverse complement strand
GCAGCCGAGAAAAGCATCCTCACCTATGCTTGTGACACTGCCATCATTAGGCATAACGCTGTTTTTGCACCCGGCAATCAGAGTTTTACTTTCTGTTTCTATCAGGCAATTCCCTGCCGAATGGTATTTTGTATTGCCTTTGGAAACGGTTATGTTTGTAAGCCCGGTGCAGTCATAGAACGCTCTCTCGCCAATTGTTTCAACACTGTCAGGGATAGTTATGCTCGTAAGACCGGTACAATATTCAAATGCTTGGTCGGCAATAGTCTTTGTTCCCGATTTTATACTATAATTTCCAGATATTGTTTGCTTTACTTCTATCAGATAACTGTCAATATACAGAACACTGTTATCCCAGTTATCATCATTATTATAAAACGGTGTCTCTGTGAATGCATGCTCACCCATGTAAATAACGCTGTCGGGAATGGTTATGCTTTCAAGTTTCTCGCAAAAGTTAAATGCATATCTGCCAATACTTGTAATGCCGGGATTAATAACAACTTTTTTAATGTTTGATTTATAATCATTCCAAGGACATACATCTAAGTCTGAATATGGCCCATCGTCATAATAAAAATCATACATCTCCCCTGTTCCGCTTATGGTGAGAGTCTGTGTGCTCTCATCATACTCCCATGTCAGATTCTCTCCGCAGGTGCCGCCTGCCGCCTTTAATACATCCTGTTCTTTTTTAACCTGATCATTGATTGCCGCTATACCGTCATTCTTCGCTTTTGCGACTTCGGCGGTGTCGGCAGCTTTATCTATGTTTTCGTTTGCAGTATTTGCGAGAGCTTTGACTGCATCGGAAGCGTTTGCGGGAACGGCAGCGTCTATCTCTGTTTTTGCCGCCCCTTTCGCAAACACGGTGAGGATTTCTTTCATTAATTCATCCTTTTCTTCTTTAAGCTGAACATTGATTGCTGCTATGCCGTCATCCTTCGCTATTGCGACTCCGGCGGTGTCGGCAGCTTTATCTATGCTTTCTCTTGCTGTCTTTGCGATAGCTTCGACAGCGTCTGAAGCATTTTCGGGAACGGCAGCGTCTATTTCTGACTTCGCATCGGATTTGGCTTTATCAAGATTATTATCCTGGTCGCCAGAAGTTTCTTCTCCTATTGAGCTTAAGCCCGAATATGGGCCTTCGTCATTTGAAAAATCATCCAACTCACCCGTGCCGGAAACTGTCAGGGTTCCTTCATCATCAAGAGTCCATGTCAGATTATCACCGCATGTTCCGCTTGAAGCCGCGCTCGCCTTTGTTTCAAAAAGCCCGCCGAAATCCGGCAGATCAATGCCCGCAATTCCGCTCAGCGGCGCCGCACCGAAGACCATAACGGCGCAGAGTAATAACGATATTGCGGATAAAACTTTTTTCTTCATTTCATAACCCTCCGAAATTTTTATTTTCGGTTACATTATAGAAAAACAAACATTAAGAAACAACTTGTAAAGTGATTAACACCGGTTAAAATTTGATTAAGATTTTCTTAAAGCCCAATCGACAGTTTTTTTATCAGGTTAAAAATCATAACATAATATTTACAAATTGTTTTCTATCCATAGTCAGTTTTGTTTCATCTCATCCCCGGTATCTTTCACCTTCACTCCTCATTCCCCCTTTGCATTCCGCTGAAAATGGTGTATAATAGTTTCATTAAAAAAGAAAACCGGAGGTAATCATATGATAGGTATTATCGGCGCGATGAAGGTTGAGATTGAAAAAATCCGCTCTCTCACCGAAAATAAAAAGACTCGGACTGTTTCGGGAATCGATTTCGTTTCGGGCACTCTCGGCGGCAGAGAGATTGTCACCGCCGTATGCGGTATCGGCAAGGTATCGGCCGCTATCTGCGCGGAGGCGATGATTCTTTCGTTTTCCCCGGAGTGTATCATCAATACGGGCGTTGGCGGAGGCCTCGCGTCACAGCTCAGAGTCTGCGACGCCGTGATTGCGGATTCTTTTGTGCAGCACGATATGGATACCGTCGTTTTCGGCGACCCGGCGGGCTATCTCTATGACCTCGACAGAGTTGAAATCCCCGCTGATACAAAGGTTTTTGAGACGCTTTCAAAGGCGGCGGAAATGACCGGCGGATTCAGGATTTACCCCGGCAGGATTGCCTCGGGCGATCAGTTCATCGCGAGTGCGGATAAGAAGAAATTCATCGTTGACACATTCGGAGCGTCGGTTTGCGAAATGGAGGGCGCTTCCATGGCGCAGGTCTGCTTCAAAAACTCGGTGCCCTTCGGCGCGGTCAGGGCGATAAGCGACAACGCCGACGGATCCGGTCACATTTCCTATGAGGAATTCCTTCCGCAGGCAGCTGAGAACGCCGCAAAAATCATCGAAAATTTCGTCAGACTGTACAAATAAAAAAGCGAAAATTCATCAAAACGGAGAGCTTTTCCGGAGCCCTCCGTTTATTTTTTTCTATTGTAACATTTTGATAGAAATATTCGACATAAGACTAATATTTTGTTGACAGTGCATAATTTATCTGTTAAAATAAACAGGTAATCTATATTTAGGAGGAATTCAGCATGAATGATCAGAAAACCCTCGCGTACATAAATCTGTACGCAGTTCTGGGTGCTCTCGAAAACCTCTGCGAACTCGCACCCGAGGCAAGTGAGATCCTCACGAACAAAAAACCTCTCTCAATAGGTTTTGATGTCAAAGGCGGCCCGAGCGCTACCCTTACATTCTACAAGGGCCAGTGCAGAATGGAGCAGGGCTGCAAAAACTGCGATGTCAAACTGCCCTTCAGCTCCTGCGAAAAATTCAACGGTCTTATTGACGGCACGGTAACTCCCATCCCATCAAAGGGATTTACCCACATCGGCTTCCTTCTCAAGGATTTCACAAAACTTACAGACTTGCTGAATAAGTATATGAGACCCTCCGAAGAAGACCTCAAAGACCCCGAATTCTTCAAGATCAACACGGCTCTGACCCTCTATGTTGTAGGCGTGGCAATCGCCCAGGTCGGCAATAACGACGAGATAGGCAAATTCTCCGCCGCTCACATTGCAGACGGCAGCGTAATGATTTCCATCAAAGACGGCCCCGCCGTTGAAATCATCGCCAAAAACCACCGCCTGCTCTGCCTCAAGAAGAGACCCGAAAAATACCGCTGCTCGATGGTCTTTGACTCTTATCAGACAGCAAACGACCTCTTCAACGGCAAGGTCAACGCAATTGTCTGCATAGGCACCGGCAAGGTTGAGATGCACGGTCTCAACGGTATGCTCGACAATGTAAACCGCATACTTGACAGAGTTGCTCTGTATCTTGCATAAGGAGGAAGTAAGAATGAGTAAAACATTTCCTTTATATGATGTTACAAAATCAAACGAGCTCTATAACAGAGCCGTTAAAGTTATCCCCTCGGGCGTTTACGGCCATCTCGGCCCCGCAGAGGGTCAGTTCATCCCCGTAAGCCGCTGGCCGAAATTTTCCGAGAAGGCTCAGGGCTCATACTTCTGGGATGTTGACGGCAACAGATACATTGACTATATGTGCGCTTACGGCCCCAACGTGCTCGGTTACAATGACCCCGATGTTGACGCCGCGGCAATCAAGCAGATAGGTATCGGCAACTGCACCACCTCCCCCGGCAAAATCATGGTTGAATGCGCCGAGCTGCTCGTTGACACAGTAAAGAGCCCCGACTGGGCATTCTTTGCAAAGAACGGCAACGACGCCACAATGGGCGCCATCCTCACCGCGAGAGCACACACCCACAGAAAGAAGCTGATATTCTTCAACGGCTTCTATCACGGCACCTCCCCCTTCGTTCAGAAGATTGACTACCCCGGCATCACCCCGGAGGATGTTGAAAACAACATCTATGTTGACTGGGATGATATCGAGGGCTTCAAAAAGGTCTGCGAAGAGAATAAGGGCGAAATCGCCGCTCTCATTGCTCAGCCCTATGACCACGGCAATTTCTATGACAATAAATTCCCCAAAGAGGGATTCTGGCAGGCAATCAGAAAGATATGCACCGATGAAGGCATCGTACTCATCGTTGACGACGTCCGCGCCGGCTTCCGCCTTGATATCCAGGGCTCCGACCATTACTTCGGCTTTGAAGCGGATATGCTCTGCTTCTGCAAAGCGCTCGCAAACGGCTACAACATGAGCTGCTTCATGGGTAAAGACTTCCTTATGGATGCCGCATCAAGTCTCTCCTACACAGGCTCCTACTGGATGAGCTCCGTACCCTTCGCGGCATGTATCGCCTGCGTAAACAAGCTCAAAGCCATTGACGCTCCCAAGCTCTTCAAAGAGATGGGCACAAAGCTCACCGACGGCTTCAAAGAGGCGGG
>CADBOL010000086.1 GCA_902796295.1 Oscillospiraceae bacterium | reverse complement strand
CCTGATGAATATCGCGTTGAGCAGTTTGCCGAAAAGAGCGAAAAGCGAATTCTCGGGGAAAAGCTCTCCGGGATTCAGATCGATGTTTGCGAGGATTTCGTCCTGAATGAGGTCATGGTCAAGCACATCCAGCAGCAGGCGGAAGAAGCCTTCGGTGGTGACTCCGCTGTCGAAGCCTTCAAGAGCATCTTCAAGATACTCATATCCCTTTTTGCCGTATAAATCCTCATCGCCGCCGTAATAGAGCAGAAGCGCGGTGGTCGCATATTCGCCGAGAGTGCAGCCCTTGCCCGTGAGCGGTGTGCCGAGAACCTCGTTATTATATGTGCAGGGATAGGTGCTGACCTCAAAATCGAGGAGCTTTTTGATCATCACCATGACTTTGTCAAGCGTTTCTTTCGGCCGTGTAATATATTCGGCCATTATCTGCCTGTCTATATCATGGATAAGCCCCATAAGATTCGTTCTTACCGTGATTATATCCATATCGCCCAGTGCGAGACCGTTTGTGCCGATAAGACCGATAAGCAGCTGCTCGACATCAATATTCTTTGTCTTGAGGAACTCAATGAGTCCGCCCGATTCCGCTATCTGGGTGAAATATTTGTCAACAACACCTTCAAGAGTCCTGTAGAGGAAATCGTTGATATCGTTGCCGAAGGTGGTATTGAAAGATTTTGAGTATTTATAGGGAATATCATACTCGACTCCCTCGTCGGATTTAACCTTGGGAAGACCGAGTTTCTGATCGTCGATATCCCAATTGACCATATCGAGGGTGGTCTTTTTGCCGTCGGTTGTCATATCGACGGTCCTGAAATAATTCGGATAACCCGTGAGTGTGGGTGTGAGAATATCCGTCACCATCTCGCCGTTATCGTTGATATGCGTGCTCGTGTCGCTCGCGTGAAGATGGCCGGTATAAACATAGTGTATGCCCGCATCGGCATAGGTCTCGACAACTCTCTCCCAGTCTTTGAGAACGAAAGCGAAGAATGTGGCCTCCTCAATATCCATGTGAGGCACTATGTTGTGATGCTGCATGACAATCGGAGTCTTGCCGCTCTTATTCGCCTTTTCCGCCTCGCCGACAATCCATTTCATCAGCTCTTCGCCGACCGTGCCGTCGGTTACGTGCTCATCTGTTTTGGCGCCGTTGTCAACAGTATAGATATTTGTGTCAACCACAATCAGTCTGAAGGCGTCGCCCAGATCGGCGGCGTAAGAGAGCATGCCGCCCTTCTTGGCGGGATACTCCGCAGGCGTAAAGAAGGAATCCGCCATATCAAAGCCGAGATTTTTGTAAATCTCCCTGAACTGCTCGGGGGATGTTTTCTCCGCCGGCTCGTCTTTGTTGTTTTCAAAGGTGCATGCGTCAGAGTTATTAATGTCATGGTTTCCGTTTGTAACAAAAACGGGAATGCCTGTCTTTGCCTCCCACGCCTCGAGCTTCGCCGCGAGCTCCTTGTGACCTTCGAGCTCGCCGTCCTTGGTGAGGTCGCCCGGAATTAGGACGAAATTCGCGTTTTCCTCCTCATACTGCGAGAGCACCTTGTCTATGCCGTCAAGGGCATTGCTGAGCAGGGAGTCGTGATCCTCATACTCTTTGCTCTTGTAATAATTCTTTTTGAAAAAGGCTTCGTTGTTGCCGCCGCTGAGCTTATCCGGGAAATAGTGGGGATCCGAAAAAACGCCGAGATGTACGGTAGTCTCCTCCGCCCCCGCGATTGAAAACGGGAGCGAGGCAACCGCGATTATTATCGCCAGCAAAAGCGCCAGAGTTTTGAATGAAACTTTTCTTTTCATTGATTTTCCCTTCCTGACGGATATCAGATGCTCTTCATAAGAGGCCCTATGCCCTTGATTGCCTTGGGAATCTGGCCGATTATCTTTCTGATTCCGCCCTTGCCGTCACTCAGATAAGTGACAAGGCCTTCCGCCATCTTTTCATTGAATACGCCGCCGCTCATCGAGATGAAATCCCTGAACGGGGTCTGGAGCGCTATGCCCTTCGCCATTCCCTCGGGAACAAGCTTGTCGAGCAGGTTATACATCTTCGCTCCGTGCTTTGTATGTCTGCAGTATTCAAAATTATCGGTGATTGAAATCGGCTTTTCGGGGTCTCTGTCTTTCGGCGGAAGCGCTCTGCCGAGGATTGAAACATACTGATTGTCGGGAACATTCTGAACCTTGCCGGTGTAATATACGGGCGCGGTCTTTGAGTAATCGGGCATCTCGACCTGAGCCGCATTGACTCTGACAGTCTCTGTGAGACGGATATCCGCGCTCGAGGCGCCGATGATTATATCGAAATCACCGCTCTCAACGGTCCACGCGTTTTCGTTCACATTCCAGAAAGCGAATGCGCGCGAGCAGAGTTTAATCTCGATTTCCTTCTCCTCGCCGGGCTCAAGGAATACCTTTTTGAAACCTTTGAGCTCTTTGACGGGTCTGAATATCGTGCTCTCTTTATCCGCAACATAGAGCTGCGCGATTTCGGCTCCCGCGACGGTGCCTGTGTTTTTGACTTTGAACGAAACCGAAAGCTTTTCGCTCTCATCCATTTCGGATTTGTCAAGCTTCAGATCGGAATACTCAAATGACGTGTATGAAAGACCGTGACCGAAAGGATAGCGGACGGGAACGCCCGCCTTCTCATAATATCTGTAGCCGATATAGATGCTTTCTCTGTGTTCAACGCTCGCGGGGTTGCCTGGGAAATTGTTGATAGCGGGCGTGTCGTCATATTTAACGGGATATGTCTCGGGAAGCTTGCCGGAGGGATTGACCTTGCCGGTAAGGATATCGGCAACGGCTCCGCCGCCTGCCTGACCGCCGAGATAGCTG
>CADBOL010000085.1 GCA_902796295.1 Oscillospiraceae bacterium | reverse complement strand
TTCATCTTAACTGCCGTCGCCCGGCCGTGCATTAATCGAAAACCAAACACAACAAAAACAGGGCTGCCGCAGTGACAGCCCTGTTTTAACTTACTATCCTTTTATTTTGCCTCGCCGTAAATTCCAACAAGGGCATGATTGAATGTGATTACCGCGCAGCCGCCCTTTTCACCGAGAGCATCATAAGCTCCCCAGACCTCGTTGCTGCGGTATGAGACATTGTGCGCGGAATCGGGATCTCCCATGAATCCGCCGTCTTCCCATGATACTTCCTTGAGCATCTTGTGTGTGTCGGTGACAAGGCCCACGCTCATCCAGGGAATTGCGTCTCCCCTGTCGGCCAGGCGGTGAAGAGTACCCTCTCTCTCGCCCTTAATCGGAATATAGGGAGAGCCTGCGGTGAGAGTATTTATAATATTATAATCCCTCTTGATATCTTCATCCGCGGAAATCTGCTGAAGGGTCATTCCGCCGAGGCTGTGTCCGGCGAGCACGAGATTTGCTCCCTTGGGAACGACTCTCTGAATCGTCTCTTTGGCCACGTCAAAATAATCGCTCTCCTTCGCGAATCCGGCTTTAAGGCAGCTTTCCATATTATTTGTCTGCTTGGTGCCGGTTTCAACGCCCACAAGGCCCACAAGATATACCCAGCAGACGGATTTGCCCTGTCTGAGACCGGCTTTGACTATTCTGATCGGAACGGCGTGTTTGCCGCCCTCAAGCACAAAATCAATCACATCGGCGGATGTTTTGCATGTGACCCAATATGATTTCTTTCCGCCTGCCGCAGAAGCGCACATTCCGAGACACGAAACAACTATGCCTGCCATAAGTATTATTGATATAATCTTTTTCATTTTATTCACCTCATGAAATATATCTTAAAATCAGCTTCCGAACGGAACCACGTGCGCTACTGCCTGCGCGGGAGTTATGAGTCTGTCGCCGTTGTCAATATCAACTATATTGTATTCGTCATTACCCATGCCGAGCTCTTTCATATAGCTGAGCTGTCGCAGACCCTTGCGCGTTTCAATCCTCTCTATTAGATCGTGCCTGTCTTCCTCTTTCATGGCGTAAATGAGGTCAACGCTGCATTTGTCGGCCGCGAGAATGTCGAGAGAGCCGATGATGCCGACATCCGGGGTTACAACAGGCATCGCCGCCGTTCCCTCACAGTCACATGATACGGACATATTGCGCATAACATTTATATATGAAACATGGCTTCCGAACCAATCGACTGTCGCTCTGGTGGATTCCGTGATTCTCTCCATCAGCTCTTCCTCGGCAATGCTCCAGAGATTGGAAGAGCCCTCTCTTGTGTGAATCATCTTTTTGCCGATCCTGCCGTCTGCGCAGCCGATGCCTATATTTTTGTTTGAGCCGCCGAAGCCGCCCATAATATGGCCCTTGAAATGGGTGAGAGCGAGCAGCGAATCATAAGAGAGCATATTTTTGCCCACATATATCTCTTTGAACCATTTGCCGCCGACAACAGGCAGCGCCGCGGTCGCCTCCTCATCCATTATATCCACGGGAGCGAAAGTCCACCCGTTTACCCTTAGAGTCTCCCGGTGCTGCTCGGTCGTATACCGGTCGCCCTCATAATAGGTGTTTGTCTCAACGATATTCGCGTCTTCAAGACGTTTCTCAAAGAGATCTTTAACCCAATCGCGCGGGATGATATTCGGCCCGTTCTGCTCGCCGGTGTGGAGCTTCACCGCAACCTTTCCGATGAGATTTGAGCTGACTCTGTCAAAAATCTTCATAAGACCTTCGGAGCTGAGATCTCTGGTGAAATACACCGTGCTCTTTTCCGTCACATCAGTTCTCCTTATCTTTTTTGTTAATTATATATGTTTGAATAGATTTTGTCAATTTATATTGATATAAAAGGAGCTGTATGGTATTATTTGAAAGGATACATTATTGCATCAACGGGAGAGAGAAAAATGAATCTTATTGACAAAGTCAAAGGCCTTCTTCATTCGCTGAAAAAATACTGGCGCAATCCTCCCGAGGGAAGATTCGTTCCATTCAGGGAAATAGCGTCCATAGCCGTCGGCGGCATGGGTGTCAAATTCATTGTCTACTGCGTTTCAAACATGATTATCAGCATAGGCAATGTGCTTATAGGCAACACCATCGGAATCAAACCCTCTGCGATGTATGTTATTTATATAATCAGCATACTCTCGGGGTTCCCTCTCACTGCGCTCAGAGCAAATATGATAGACAACACGCGCAGTATGAAGGGAAAATATCTGCCCTATATCCTCAAGATGGGTATCCCCTCGGTTCTGCTCGGCATCGGGTTTATCTGGGCGCCTTATGAGCAGATGTCAATGGCTGTGAAATGCGCGACTGTTCTGCTCTTCAATATCGGCTTCCAGTTTTTCTATAACTTCTATAATGACGCCTATGAGAGCCTTATCAATGTCGTATCGCCGAATACGATTGAGAGAACTGATATTTATGCCGTGCGCTCGGTTATAGAGAATTTCTCCCCTTCAATCGCAGGTATCTTTCTGCCCATTGCGGCAAGGATAATCACCGGAAACAACACTCTCTATGATTTAAGGGTTTACAGAGTGCTGTTCCCTCCGATGCTGATTGTCGGATTCGCCGTTTCAATGCTCGTCTATGTCAACGCAAACGAGAGAATAGTTCAGCCCAAGAGCAGAATCATTCAGGTGCGTTTTGCCGACGCTTTCAGAGCAGTCGCGAGAAACAAATATTTCTGGATTATCTCACTCGCCGGGTGGATCGGCTTCCTCGAGGGCTCATTCGCCCAGATACTCGGCTGGATGTATAACTATCAGAAGGTGTGCTCGGCGGGCCAGTATTCGCTTATAACCGCGATTTACGGCAACGCCTCGCTCTGGCCCAATCTTTTCGGCCCGGCTCTGATAAGAAAATACGGCAAAAAGAAAATTCTCATAATAAGCAACCTGCTCAATATATTCCTGATTGCCCTTATGATTCCGGTTATCAGAATTCAGGGACCCTCCGCAATATGGCTGCTGCTTGCCTGCCTTTTTGCGAACGGGCTCATTACCGCTCTCGGACATTTCATAGGCCCGAGCCTCAATGCGGATATAAGGGATTACCAGCAGTATATCACGGGTGAAAGAATCGACGGAATGTTTGCCGCCGTAGGCCTTATCGGAAATGTTATCACCCTCGCGACAAGCTCTGTTCTGCCCGCGATATACGAGAAAGCCGGTCTCAATGAAACCACGGCAGCCGCGCTCGGCTTCACAAGCGGCAATGTCTACGATGTGCTTTACAATCACACATATTTTACGCATATATGCACGGTGCTTATCGTCGCTTCAATAGTCGGAGCCACTCTCAATGTCATCCCCTTCTTCTTCTATAATCTTTCCGAAGCAAAGCAAAAGGCGATGGTGAATGTATTGAGAATCAGAGCGGCATTTGAGGATTACGGCAACGGAACCGTTGATGAAAGCGGTCTGAGTGAAGCGCTTGAAATCATAAAAGAGGCAGAGGAATACTCCGGTACGGAGCCGGTAAATGAATCTCATTTCAAAGGCAAAGAGCGCAAGGCGGCAAGAGAAAAGAATGAGAAGATTGAAATCTCCTCTCTTGTTCTCGCAGAGCTCGGCAAATTTGACACCCCGGAGGGCATTGCGGCCCTTCAGAGAGCTCAGGCAATTTACGACTCGGGTCTTGAAGGATTTGACAAACACCTCTCTTATGATATCGGCGCCGCAAAGGCTCTTCCGAAGAGCACTCCGGAAGAAAAGAAAATCCGCGCAGATGCCGTGAGAGAGACGCGTGAGGCGGTTCTTTCGCTGAAAGCGAGGAAAAAATATTACCCGGGCGGTCTCACGGAGTTTGATATGTCTCAGCTCAATGACCTGTTTGAAAAGAGAGATGCGAATGATATTGCCATAGCGGAAACTCTCGGCAAAATGAAAGATGCCCGCACATCAAAAAACAGCGCGGAGCTCGCCGGTCTCAAATCCGCGCTCGCCGGGCTGAGAACCGAAAAGAAAAATATCGACACTCTTATCAAGAAGAATACAACAGATTACTCAATCTACACAAGAGCGGCAAAACCGTATCTCAATGCTAAAAAACTGCTTGACGAAAGCAGGAACTACGCAAAGGCAATTGAATCCGTAAACTCAATGAAATAAAGGCAATGCGCTGAATCCCTAAACTATTTGCCCAAATAAAAAGTGCGATTTTTGTCTATGATAACAAAAATCGCACTTGCGGTATAAAAACAGTTGACTTTTCTGCTTTAATTGTATATCATTTTAAAGAATAATCTAAAAAGGATAGTATATGTCAAAAGAGAAAAATCCCTTTGATATCAACGATCTGGCTGTCAAGGCGGCCGCCGGAGATGACAGAGCGATGGCGGAGCTGATCGCGGAGATTATGCCCGTTGCATCAGCAAAAGCGTCATACCTGAATTTCGGGAAATCAAGGATATCCGATGATGACCTTGTTCAGGAGGGCATGCTCGGTTTTCTTGAAAGCGTCAAAAAGTTTGACGCGTCAAAGGGAGTTTCTTTCAAGACCTTTGCCGATACCTGCATTGAAAACAGGATCAGATCCGCTCTCAGAAGCAATTTCAGCAACGGAAACGCGGCTCTGAGCGGCGCGGTATCTTTTGATGACAGTCCCGAAGTGCCCGGCCCCGATGACCCGGTCAGAGCGGCGGAAAATTCCGAGCAGAGCGAAAGAATTCTCAAGGCATCCGAGGAGCGCCTCTCTGAATTTGAACAGGCCGTACTCGAGAGACGTCTTCAGTTTGACAGTTATTCCCGGATTGCGTCTGAACTCGGCTGCAGCGAAAAGTCGGTTGACAACGCGCTCCAGCGCATCCGCAAAAAACTCAATGATTTATTCTGATTACCGATAATAATTGATGACCGTTGATTACGGTTACTGATTATATATCTGCCCCCGTAGCTTAAAGAAGAGCGTTGTACTTATCAAAGGTGGCGGTGCAAATCCGCCCAGGGCAAAATTATTTCAAGTGAGGTTATATCCATGTACGAAGACAAAACTCTCATCTGCAAGGAATGCGGTAACGAATTCGTTTTCACCGCAGGCGAGCAGGAATTCTACGCTGAAAAAGGTTTCGTAAATGAGCCCCAGCGCTGCAAGGCCTGCCGTGACGCACGCAAAAATGCGGCTCGTGGTGAGCGTGAATGGTTTGAAGCAACTTGTGCATCCTGCGGTGGAGTTGCAAAAGTTCCCTTTAAGCCGCGT